>DASXNJ010000325.1:0-35031 GCA_036495145.1 Puia sp. | reverse complement strand
GACGCAAGAGATTGCCATGGATCTGGGGACAGCTAACACCCTGATCATTCATAATGACGAGATCGTAGTTAACGAACCCAGCATAGTTGCCCTTGACCGGAATAACCCAAAAACAGTATTGGCAGTTGGGAAACGGGCACTGATGATGCATGAAAAGACGCACGAGAGCATCCGAACCGTCAGACCATTGAAAGATGGTGTAATTGCCGATTTTAATGCTGCAGAGCTTATGATTCGGGAGATGATCAAAATGATCTACCCTAAAAAGCCACTTTTCCCACCTAGTTGGCGCATGATGATCTGTATTCCCTCCAGTATTACGGAAGTGGAAAAAAGAGCCGTTCGTGATAGCGCGGAGCAAGCTGGCGCAAAAGAAGTTTACCTGATTCATGAACCCATGGCTGCAGCTTTGGGGATTGGTATAGATGTGGAAGAACCAGTGGGAAACATGATCATCGATATCGGTGGCGGAACTACCGGGATCACCGTAATCGCTTTGGCAGGTATCGTTTGTGATCAGAGTATTCGTATAGCCGGTGATGAATTCACGGCAGATATCATGGAAGCACTGCGCAGATATCATAGTTTACTCATTGGTGAACGAACGGCAGAGCAAATAAAAATTCAAATCGGTGCCGCATTAAAGGATCTGGACAATCCACCGGACGATATACCGGTGAACGGCCGTGACCTGGTTACCGGTATTCCCAAACAAATCCTGGTAAGTTATCAGGAGATAGCCGAAGCGCTGGATAAAAGCATTTTTAAAATAGAGGAAGCCATTCTGAAGGCGCTCGAAACAACCCCACCTGAACTGGCCGGAGATATTTATCGCCGGGGGTTATACCTGACGGGAGGAGGTGCTCTGCTCAGGGGTCTCGATAAAAGACTAAGCCAAAAAATTAAGCTTCCAGTTCATATTGCCGATGATCCGTTAAAGAGTGTTGTAAGGGGAACAGGGATTTCTCTGAAGAATTACGATAGGTATCCGTTTGTGATGCGATAGAAGAGTAAAAAGCAAAAAGTAAAAATTAAAAAGTAAAAAGTGGAGAGATCGATTGCAATCTTTTTACTTTTTACTTTTTCCTTTTTTACTTTATAACAGCAACCTAAAATCATAAAGCACCCGTGCGTAATGTTATTCTATTCATCAGAAAGTATGCGAATTTTCTATTCTTTTTGCTGTTGCAGATAGCCGCTCTCAGCTTTCTTTTCCGTTATAATAAATATCATGAAGCCGCCTTTATGAATGTGGCAGGCGAATTTACGGGAAGTATCAATCAGCGTTACAGCAAGGTTGAGTACTATTTCCGCCTGAAAAAAATCAATGAGCAGCTGGCTGCAGAAAACACACGCCTGAATCAGTTGCTTAAAGAAAATTTTGAAATGCCCGACGGAAGCAAAAAAATAATCATGGATACGGTCCAGGCTGACACCATCCGTGAAATAAGAAAATATACATGGCTGGGGGCTAAAGTGGTGGGAAGCACTGTAAACACACAGGTTAATTTTATAACCATCCATCGCGGTTTTTTGCAGGATGTGCGCCCCAATATGGGTGTGGTTAGTCCTCAGGGAATCGTCGGTACAGTTGTGAACGTGAGCGATAACTATGCAAGCGTGATGACACTCTTACACAGGCAATATAAAGTAGTCGTAAAAATAAAAAATGGAGGCGAGAGAGGGACCATAGAATGGGATGGGGTAAGTCCAATGTTTGTAACACTGAAGGACATTCCTAAATCAGCGAAAGTACAAGTGGGGGATTCGATCGTGACCAGTCCGACTTCCTCACTGTTCCCGGGTAATCTGATGGTTGGTACCATTGCCGAAATAGTGGATGATAAAAGCAGCAATTTTTATACACTAAGGGTCAAACCAGCCACCAATTTTTTCAATATTGAGTATGTGTATGTAATTGCTAATGGCCAGTTATTAGAACAAAGGCGTTTGGAGGATTCCACACGAAAAAAATTCCAATGAGCGAACTGCTGAAAAATTTATTCCGGTTTGTGCTGTTCATTCTTGTTCAGGTATTCATTCTATACCACATACCGCCCCTGCACAGGTTCATTACACCTTATTTATATTATCTGTATATACTTTGGTTGCCCTTCAGTATGAGCCGGGCTTCCCTGATGGCGGTCGCTTTTTTATTTGGCCTCAGCCTGGATTATTTCATGTATACGCCGGGACTTCATGCCGCAGCCTGTGTACTGATTGCTTATCTCCGTCCCTTTGTGGTTAACATGCTGATTTCGCAGGAAGGAGCGGACAAAAACTACCTATCACCTTCCGTTACCAGTATGGGCTGGGCTCCTTATTTCACTTATGTATTTGTACTCACTGTGTTTCATCATGGATATCTCGTTTTTCTGGAGTGGATGACTTTCGGATCTTTTTTGTATTTTATAGGTAAGGTAATCGCGACAACGGCCGTCAGCATGTTGCTGGTCCTTCTGACTGAATTGTTGTTTTTCAGAAAAGAGAAGTTCAGAACAAATACAGTTTAAATAAAAGCCAATATCCTGAGATGCCTGTTTTTAATCAATCGCGCAGTAATATTATACGCCTCATCTTTGGTGGAATGTTCCTCGTGATCTTTGCGCAACTTTTTAACCTGCAGGTATTTTCCGATAAGTATAAGAAAATGGCACAGGAAAATGCCCTTTTTCCAAAAAGGGTTTATCCTACCCGCGGGATCATTTATGACCATCGTCAGCGGGCCATACTCAACAACACCATTTTATATGATCTGATGGTAACTCCTTCTCAGGTGAAAACCATTGATACAACTTTTTTCTGCCAGTTACTGGAAATTGATTCAGCCGAATTCCGTTCACGTATTCTGGACGCCAAAGTTAAAAACGGACCTTTCCGCCCTTCTATTTTTGAAGACCTGCTTGCACCGGATCTTTTTGCGAAACTGGAAGAAAACATCTGGCGATTTCCGGGATTCAATTTACAGGAGCGACCTGTACGCGTATACCCGTATGACGCAGCAGCCCATATCATGGGATATGTAGGAGAAGTGGATTCCAATATTTTGCGCCGTTCGAATTATTATTATCAGCTAGGGGATTACGTAGGAAGAAGCGGGCTTGAACAATATTATGAAAAGCAACTCATGGGTCAGCGGGGCATCGAATACTGGATAAAGGATAATAAAAACCGGCTCGTTGGTCACTATCAGGACCGCGGCCTCGATACGCCTGCAATTGCAGGAAGAAATTTGCATACCTCGCTGGATATCGAGCTGCAGCAACTCGCTGAGAAATTAATGTCTTACAAAATCGGTGCTGTAGTTGCCATCGAACCGAAAACAGGAGGGATCCTGGCCATGGCCTCGGGCCCGGACTATGATCCAAATACGCTCACCGGTCCGGATAAACAAAAAAACTACGGACAGCTGGTGCTGGATGTCAGAGCGCCATTGCTGAACCGCGCTATCAAGGGTCTGTATCCTCCCGGTTCAACCTATAAGCCGCTGGGGGCACTCGTGGGACTGGATGAAGGTGTGATCACACAAGCCAGCGGCTATCCATGCCTGGGAGTATATCTCGCCTGCAAGCATCCCGTAAAATGTCTGGAAAATTGGGCCGGCCATGCTGCGAATTTAAGACTGGCCATTGCACATTCCTGTAACTCTTTTTTCTGCAATACGTTTCGGTTAACAGTCGACAATAAAAAAATCGGCAATCCGCGTGAAGGCCTTCAGACATGGAAGTCCTATATGAACAGATTTGGTCTGGGACATCGCATCGGCGTTGATTTACCCAGTGAAGACGGTGGCAATATTCCTGATACCTTGGCTTACGATAAGGAATATCGTGGATCCTGGAATTCCTGTACTATGACAACGCTCGGTATCGGACAGGATAAAATGCTGGTGACGCCTTTGCAAATGGCCAATGCCATGTGTATCGTGGCAAATAAGGGGTATTTCTATACCCCACATTTTGTTCAAAAAGTAGAGGGGCATTCAGCCGATGACAGCGTACTTGATAAATACATCATAAAACACGAAGTACTCACCCATATATCGGATGCCGATTATGAAACGGTGATCAGTGGTATGCAGGATGTAACCGAAGTCGGAACTGCGCGTATCGCCCGAATTGACGGAATTAATATGTGCGCCAAAACAGGTACTGCTGAAAACTATTTATCGCTGGAAGGGAAAAGAACAAAACTGAACAATAATTCGATGTTTGTTTGTTTCGCTCCGCGGGAAAATCCACAGATTGCGGTGGCAGTTGTAATTCAAAATGCCGGATTCGGCGCTACATGGGCCGGACGTATCGGAAGTCTTCTTGTAGAAAAATATCTTCGTGATACATTATCCGCAGTCAGAGTTAAACTGGCTACTGACATTGCAAATACGAATCTGATGCCGGGATATCTTGTAAGATTGCAATTCATTACCGACTCTGTCAGGGCTTCCCTTTGGGCGGCACAAACCGGCGACAGTACACGCTGGAAAAAATTCAAGGATCCATTGCTGCGCAGGGAATTACTGGACACAATGCACAAGGCGACAGCTCATATAACCATTCCTTTCGGGCCCAGACCAAAGATTAAAACGGTCTCTTCAGACACGTCAAAACGTAAGCCATTGGATTCCGCCTTATACGGGAAAACGGACACTTCAGGGAAACCGAAAAAGATAATCATAAAGAAAGCCAACGATTCAGCCGCATTGAAACCAAAAGATAAACCGGTTGTCCAGAAAGACAGCAGCACAAACCAGTCTCCATGAATGAACGCAATTCATATATTGCCAGTGGTGCTGACAAATCACTGATCTGGCTTTGGTTTACGTTGTCATCCATTGGCGTAATGAGTATTTTTTCTGCGACTTATCACGACGGAGATAATGTATTACAGGGATTTCTTTCTCTTAAAACTGATTATAGCCGGCAGGCTTTGTTTTTTGTGATCAGCGGAATTGCAGGAATATTCATTTTATTAACGGATAGCAAGTTTTTTACTGCCACGGCAAATCTCTCTTATGCGTTCGGTATATTACTGATGTTGCTCGTATTCCCGTTTCACTCAAATATAAAAGGTACTTCTTCCATCATTAAGCTGGGATCTGCGGTTCAGATTCAACCGGCTGATATATGTAAGATTTTTGTGAATTTGGCGCTGGCGAAATATTTGTCACGGGTGGAAACGAATTTTTCCAGGCCACGCTCACAGTTGATTGCGGTCGTTATTGCGCTAGTACCCGCAGCTCTTTCCATCATGCAAAAAGAAACCGGACTTGCGCTGGTTTATTTTTCGTTTTTTCTGGTGATGTTTCGTGAAGGCTTGCCTCCGCTGGTACTTATCATCGGATTTTCATTCGCTGTGCTTGTTGTTGCGACCTTATTACTCGAACCCAACGTACTCGCGCTGATCCTGACTGCCATTGCCGGTCTATTCATTTATATTTTCAGAAGGCAAATCAAAAGGCAGAGAACTGTTCTCTTTGCCATCATTAGCATTTGGTTCGTGTGTGTGGGTGTTCAGCGCTTTGTAGTACCGTTTGTATTTGACCATGTATTTCAGCCCTACCAGGTAAAACGTATTTATGATGCGATAGGTAAGGATTATGTTCCCAAAAATGCAGCAGCTGCAAGAGAAATCGAAGAAAAATCTGTTGGGAAAAAGAAAGATAACGGAGACTATAATGTAAAACAATCCAAAATTGCGATTAGTAATGGCGGACTTTTTGGAAAAGGTCTTTTAAAGGGTACTCAAACCCGTTATGATTTTGTGCCGGAACAGCGAACAGATTTTATTTTCTGCACGATCGGTGAGGGGTTTGGTTTTGTCGGGAGCGTCGTGTTCCTCACGATATATATCTTACTTCTTTTGCGGATTGTGACCATCGCCGAGCGACAGCGATCCGTTTTTAGCCGGGCCTATGCCTATGGAGTGGCTTCTGTATATTTCTTCCATATTTCCATCAATGTATGCATGACGATCGGGCTTGCGCCTGTGATCGGAATTCCTCTTCCATTTGTTAGTTACGGAGGGACTTCGCTCCTCACTTTTAGTGTCATGCTGTTTATTCTTGCACGCCTCGATGCAGACAGGCAGATGGTTTTAAGATAGTATAAGAGTATAAGAATATAAGAGTACATGAATGGTCAAAAACTCTTATACTCTTATGCTCTTATACTCCTATACTCCCCAGTGTTATCTTTGCTCAATGCGGATAATTCCATTGTCAGAGGGCGCATTTACAATTGATAAGACTAAAGATTTTTTACCATTCGATCCGGAAACAGACGATTTACAAAAGCGGCCAGCTGGTAGTCTGCTGGTCGAAATTCAGCCTTTTCTGGTAATAACAGATAAGGACGTTCTTTTGCTGGATACCGGTTTGGGTTTTAAAGAGGGCAGTACATTGCAGATCAAAGAACTCATCCGAAAAGTGGGAGTGGATCCGGATTCAGTTACAAAAGTTTTATTAAGTCATTTGCATAAAGATCATGTAAGTGGCGCGAGTCGAAGACTGGATAACGGAACGCGAATAGCATCCTTTCCCCAGGCCGTCTACTTTGTTCAACAACGTGAATTGGAATATGCGTTTGAAAAAGGATTTCCCAGCTACGAACCGGACTCGTTTGCCTTTCTTGAAAATTTATCCAATCTTGTTAAACTCGAAGGAAGTGGCCTTATAGACAGTTATATCAAATACGAGCTGACTGGTGGCCACTGTCCTTTCCATCAGGTTTTCCATATCGAGACGGATGGCGAACATGTTTTTTTTGGAGGCGATGTGGCCCCTCAGTTGAACCAGATGAAGAACCGCTTTGTAGCTAAATACGATTATGACGGGAAAAAATGTATGGATCTACGCCAAAAATGGTGGGAGCTGGGACAAAAGGAAGGCTGGACCTTCCTGTTCTACCATGACATAAAAAATCCAATCTGGACACGTTAAATCGTTGTGATTTCCGGGGCAATTTCAAAATCTGGACTATATATTGAAGGAAGAATGAAACAGCGCTTTAATCCTTTTATTTGGCTGGTGTTTAAGGGTCTTAACATCATTATTTTAGAATCGGTTTTAAGACTTTCAGATCGCCATCTACCGGTTCTGTAAGCTTCAGCCGTAATATATCTGCAATCAGCGGGTAAATATGGATATTCTCAAACCCCCGGATCTTTAGCTTCTCTTTAAATGCTGGCCCCCAGGCGTAAAACGTAGCATGCATTTCCCGGAGTGCCGGGTCGAAACCATGGGCGGCCGGATCCAGATGCCGGCCCGTCAGATTAAAAACTTTTGGCGCGTGACTGACCAGAATGATATCTCCGATACGGTTAAAGCGGTCATCTTTTTTACTGTAGTGCCATCGGGCTGGCATATTTGCAGCCAGATAAGGATCATAATCTTTCGCAACGGATTTTAATATTTTGTATGCAGGAAATATATCAGCCTGGTTTTTCGCATAAAGATGTACGACAGCTTGGGAATTTATAATAATAAATTTACATGTATCGATTGCTTTTGGGAGCGAAAGCGTGTGCAGTGTATCGATATTTATCATACCGTGATCGGATAAAAAAATATAGCTGACCGGCAGCTTTAATGAATCAATACTCCGAACCAAACGGGCGATGGACTTATCGACATATTGCACTGCGTCTTCCACCTGCTTCGAATCTACTCCGTGCAAATGTTCTTGATGGTCCACATCCGGAATATAAAAAGTGATCAGGTGTGGTCTAAATTCTTCCGGCAATGAAAGCCAGTTTCGAACATCCTGGATACGATCATTCATGGGGATCATACTGCCGAACTTATAATAATAAGTGGGCCTTACGCCACGGATTGCGGCTTCAGCACCTACCCAATAAAAGCAGGCCGACAGCATACCCTGGTTTTCGGCCAATACCCAGAGAGGTGTTGCTCCATACCAGGAACTGTCGTCCACCCCTTTCTTATTACTCATTCGGTATACCTGATCGCGGGCCGGGTCATAAAAATTATTATCTACGATTCCATTATGCGATGGATACTCGCCGGTAGCAATACTGTAATGATTTGGAAAAGTGAGGGATGGAAATACAGGCTGCATATAATCAGCAGTAACTCCTGAATTCCTAAGCCGGATCAGATTTTTTGCATGATATTTATCCGCGAGATCATAACGGAGACCATCGGCCGAAATCAGAATGATATAGGGTTTCTTCAGTTGATCCGGGCGGTTGGTTCTGCCAGGTATTACTTGTTGGACGGTATCTGGCAGTGTGCGTGTGGAACTATCCTGTGCAAATAAGTTTATGGTTGAAAGGATAAATGCGGCGAATAGTAATTTTCTCATGCCGAATATTAAATAGATTTTTCAGGTCGCAATATAACCTGCTTCCACTATCAGCAAAAATAGAAATCTGGAATTAACCATTAGTTAAGCTGGCAACAGAAGGCACGGGCCTGAACCTGATCTTAAGATTTACGCTCAATGAATTAAATGCAAAAATTAATGATACTGAATTGATCTAAAGAAAAAGCATTTAAACTGCCAGCTTCAGGCCTCTGGCTTATGGAGTGTCCTGCAACCTTCGTTGATTCTTCAATTGTCTCCGTTCCATTTCTTTCTGAACGAATGCGCCAAATTCTTTTTCGGATTTAAAGAAGATATCTATTTTTTGAGGTGAAATTGCCTGAGTGAACAGCGCACTATATTTCTTTCGGATATTGAGCAGGGATTCATCCAGTTCGATTTCGCTTTTATTACTCCGGATCGCATCCTGTCTGGACCGCTTTAATTCCTCAGCGTATTGATTATAAATCGGCCAGAATTTCTGGGCTTCTTCCGGACTCAGATCGAGCCGCTTGGTGATATAAGCAATCTTGAGTGCTTCGAGCCGGTTCCCATTTTGCGCCACACCAATCAAAAATGAAAAGGCAAAACTAACTAAAAGTAAAATTCTCTTCATTAGGGATCAATTTACGGATGGTTTTTGTTCCGGCAATAAAAGAGAATATTGTTCAAGTTCCACATCCGGCACACTACCTAAGAGATCATGAATATCATTATCGCTCAAATTAACAGTTGAAGTTTCCAGTGAAGATGTGTTTTCCGGCGTCCAGTGAACATCATCTATATCCAGGTAGTTAGCCATGTCCTGATCACTGACCGTCGTCAATCCATTGATCGGATCTGATATCTGATGATGCGTTAAATTGAATGTAGTAATTCCAATCATACCGATGATACAGGCAGCCGCAGCATATCGAACAATCTTCATCGGGAAGGAAATCTTTCTGGTTCTATTCGAACCGGGTATCGTAACTAATTTCGTTGGAATGTTTTCTACGACCCGAACTTTAGTGTTCAGGTTTTGGAAATACCCGGTGGGAACCTGATATGGATTCTTGTTTTTTAATCCGGCGAGCAGCGGGGAAAACTCCGCAATCTCCTCCGGGGAAGAAACATTGTTTATTTCACCAAAACCATCGGCTTCAAAACGTATTCTGTACATCAGAATGTCCGCAAAATCTTCAAAATAACCTGCAGGCGCGACATAGGGAACCTTCAAAGCACCTTCCTTTCCCAAAAAAGGAGCTATTTCTAATAATTCTGTTAAAATTTCATTTCTGCCTTCCATCGCGTCAATAAGACCCTGTACGGTGATCAAAGTTTAATGATTCAATATAAAATCTTCAATTTTTTTGGCCGCATGATGATAAGATGCTTTTAAGGCACCAGCTGAAGTGTCCAGGATCCGGCTCATCTCCTCATACGGCATGTCGTCATAATACCGTAAAGTGAATACAACTCTTTGTTTTTCAGGAAGTTGCTGAATTGCCAATTGCAATTTCCACTCGAGTTTATTAGCATCAAAATCCTTGTCCGCCCGAATTTTATTACTTAGCCCCGATTCAATATCATTCAGCGACGTCGTTGCTTTTTTCTTCTGTTGTTCGATGAAGGTCAGACATTCATTCGTGGCAATCCTGTATAGCCAGGTAAACAGCTGAGCATCCTCCCGGAAGCCCGAAAGAGCATTCCAGACCCGGATAAACACATTTTGCATCACATCATTTGAATCGTCATGATCCACCAGCATGCGGCGAATATGCCAATAAAGCCTCTCCTGGTATTTTTTTACAATCTCAGTAAAAGCTTTTTCCTTGGTAGCCGGTTCTCGAAATAAAGCCAGTAGTTCCGTATCCGTTCTCTTTTCCGCCATTCGGGATCTGGATTTTAAATCTAAACTGGATAATGAATTATTTATTTTTCCGGGCGATCACTTTCTCGGCAGCCGTTACTATATGCGCAGCATCCAGTCCGTACTTTGCCAGCAATTGTAAGGGCGTCCCGCTTTCCCCGAATGTATCATTTGTGCCCACATATTCAATGGGGACCGGATTACTTTTTGATGCGGTTTGCCCAATACTGTCTCCCAATCCGCCGATAATATTATGTTCTTCTGCAGTTACTGCGCAACCCGTCTTCCTGATGGATTTAAGAATGGCTTCGGAATCCAGGGGTTTGATCGTGTGAATATTTATAACTTCAGCGGATATTCCTTTTTCTTTCAAAATTTTTTCTGCTTCCAGTGCGATCCAAACCAGGTGTCCGCAGGCGAAAATGGAAACATCTTTACCTTCGGTGAAGAGTTGTGCCTTCCCTATTTTGAATTCCATTTCTGAGGTAAAAATCGGCCAGACCGGTCGGCCGAAACGTAGATAAACAGGCCCATCAAGTTCTGAAATGGCAATCGTTGCTGCCTTTGTCTGGGCATAGTCACATGGCACAATAACGGTCATTCCCGGAAGCATTTTCATCATACCGATGTCTTCGAGAATTTGGTGGGTAGCACCGTCTTCACCGAGCGTAAGGCCCGCATGTGACGCACAGATTTTCACATTTTTTCCGGAGTAAGCAACGGATTGGCGAATCTGGTCATATACCCGGCCTGTTGAAAAATTTGCAAAAGTAGTTGTGAAAGGAATTTTACCTCCGATCGTTAAACCAGATGCTACTCCGATCATATTGGCTTCAGCAATCCCACATTGGAAAAATCGGTCAGGAAATTCTTTAATGAATTGATTCAGTTTCAGAGAACCGGCCAGGTCGGCTGTTAGAGCTACAATATTTGAATTTTTGCGGGCAGCTTCCACAATCCCATCTCCGAATCCGCTTCGGGTATCTTTCTGTCCAGTTACAGTAATCATATTTTGTTGGTTGAATTCTAATCAGAATCAATTCAGTTCTGAAAATTTACTATTATAAAAAGACTCATCCATTTTAATTTTCTGTTCCCATCTCCAGGCGGTTGACAGCATATCTTCCAGAGAATATTTTGGCGTCCAGCCCAATACATTTTTTGCAAGATCATTGTTTGCATAAATAGAAACCACGTCGCCCGGCCGGCGCGGACCGATTACATAATTTAGCGGGAAACCGCTGATTTTTTCAAACGCATGAATTGCTTCCAACACCGTTGTACCATTGCCGCTTCCGAGATTGTACACCTCACAATGGCTGTTGATTTTCCCCTTTAACATATACGTCAGCGCAAGCGTATGTGCGTGTGCTATATCAGATACATGAATATAATCCCGGATGCAGGAACCGTCTCTCGTTGGATAATCGTCACCGTATACCTGCATTTGCGGAAGTTTCCCGATGGCTGTTTGAGTTATCGCAGGCACCAGGTTTGAAGGGCGGCCGACAGGTAGTTCTCCGATCAGACCAGATGGATGAGCACCTACCGGATTGAAATATCGTAGCAAAATACATTTTGAATCAGAGGATTTCGAGAATTCATTGATGATCTGTTCTCCCATTTGTTTGGTATATCCATAGGGCGATTCAGCGGGTTTTGGTGTCGTGGTTTCGGTGACCGGAATTTCTGTTGTATTACCATAAACAGTACAGGAAGAAGAAAAAACGAAATTGGCAATATTGAATTCCTGTACACATTTCAGCAGATTTATCAGCGACATCAGGTTATTTTCAAAATACATCAGAGGATTTTCAACTGATTCACCTACTGATTTGAACGCGGCAAAATGTACAATGCCGGATATGTCAGGGTTCTCGTGAAAGATGGCGAAGCTATCATCCAGATTGCAGAGATCCACTTTATAATTTTTAATCTTCTTACCGGTAATCTTTTGCACGCCTTCCAGAATCCGTGGGTTTGATCTTGAATTATTATCCACGCAGATCACTTCAAAGCCGTTCTCAATAAGATCCACAATGGTATGTGAACCGATATAACCACAGCCGCCTGTTACAAGAATTTTTTTCATAATTGCTCACTCATTATGGATGGTTGATGATATCCAGCAGGTATTGACCGTAGCCGCTTTTTAAGAGTGGCTGGGCAATAGCTCTCATCTGATCTTTTGTTATGAATTTTTTCCGGTATGCAATTTCTTCAATACACGCGATTTTAATACCCTGCCTTTGTTCTATCACATGAACAAACTGAGTTGCCTGGAGTAGAGAGTCGAATGTTCCTGTATCCAGCCAGGCGGTTCCACGATCCATGATAGAAACTTTCAATTTACCTCTTTTCAGATATTCCTTATTTACATCCGTAATTTCATATTCTCCCCGCGGACTGGGTTTTAAATTTTTCGCGATGGATATTACTTCGTTGTTATAAAAGTATAACCCGGGCACCGCATAATTGCTTTTTGGTTTTGCAGGTTTTTCCTCTATTGAAACCGCATTATTGTCGTCGTCAAATTCAACCACACCATATCGTTCCGGATCACTCACATGATAAGCATATACAATACCGCCCTCCGGATTGGTGTTGGCAGCCAGCTGGTCACCAAGACCGGTTCCGTAAAAAATATTATCGCCGAGCACAAGGGCTACACTGTCCGTTCCAATGAAATCGGCACCAATAACAAATGCCTGTGCAAGGCCATTGGGAACCGCCTGCTCTGCATAACTTATTTTTAATCCGTATTGTGACCCGTCTCCGAATAATTTCACGAAAAGTGGTAAGTCATGCGGTGTTGAAATTATCAGAATTTCCCGGATACCGGCCATCATCAGTGTTGACAGTGGATAATATATCATCGGTTTATCGTAAACAGGCATGATTTGTTTGCTGATCGCAAATGTAATCGGATGCAGCCTGGTGCCAGAACCCCCTGCCAGAATTATACCTTTCATGTACCTGTTTTTAACGGGCGCAAAGTAGCCATTAAAGCCCAAAGCTTAAAACACAAAGCCTAAAACTTTTATAACGTAATGCTGAAGTCTAAAGTCCAAATCTGCTTGAGGTAAATTTTTTGCAATACGGTACGACTTTGCTCAAACCAATTTTCAAACATATTTACAATTCTGGATTTCCAACTAAGGTTTAGCCTAGGCCCGTGCTCAGACTTTGGTCCTGGCTAGTGTCTGAAAATCATCAAAATCCAATAAACGATGGCTGAAAAAACGGCGCTGACGGGGATCGTGAGGATCCAGGCCCAAAGAAGGTTGATGGTGATTCCCCAACGAACAGCGGAAAGTCTTTTTGTGGCACCAACACCCATGATGGAACCCGCAATAGTATGCGTTGTGCTAACAGGAATACCCAGTTTTTCGCTGATAAATAATGTAATTGCACCAGCCGTTTCTGCACTTACACCTTCCAGCGGAGTAACTTTTGTGATGCGGGTCCCCATGGTTTTAACAATTTTCCATCCACCACTGAGGGTGCCCAGTGCAATACAGGTGAAACTGGCGAGTGGTACCCAGGTATTGTGATCTACGAATTGTTTGAAAGTAAGTGTATGACCTGATTGATGCTGGTAGTAAATAAAGGCAGCACCAATAATTCCCATTACTTTCTGCGCGTCGTTTCCACCATGACCGAGACTGAAAAGTGCGGAAGAAACGAGCTGCAATTTACGGAACCATTTATCCGCACGGTATGGATTGGCATGACGACAAATATTAATAATGGAAATTGTTATGATATAGCCTATGACCATACCGATAATCGGAGCCAGGAATATAAACAGGAATGTAGGAATTACTTTTGCATAATTGATTACGGAGTGACCATGTTTACTGAGGGATCCTGCATGCGCGATCGCCGCTCCCATAAAACCACCGATTAGCGTATGGGAAGAACTTGACGGAATACCAAACCACCATGTTAGCAGGTTCCAGGCAATGGCACCAATCAATCCCGAAAAAATCACCTCCAGAGTAATAAAATCCTTGTTAACGGAATTGGCAATTGTATTACCGATTTTGAACTCCCCTATCAGGTATTTAGATATAAAAAATGCGGCAAAGTTGAACAAAGCTGCCCAAAGAACAGCCTGGAAAGGGGTCAGTACTTTAGTGGACACAATAGTAGCGATAGAATTTGCTGCGTCGTGAAAGCCATTGATATAGTCGAAAATCAGGGCAAGTATGATGATGATTACAAGGAAAGTCATTACGATTTCAAAATTTGGGGGCGTTGAGCGTTGGGAGGTACGCTTTAAGCATATTTAATGATGATGGTCTCAATCACATTAGCGGCGTCTTCACATTTGTCAGTTACCGTTTCCATCACCTGATAGATTTCTCTTTTCTTAATAACTTCTTTTGCATCGGGCTCATTTTCAAATAAACGGTCGATACTCATATCAAACACATCGTCAGCCTGGTTTTCAATACTGTTGATTTTCACCAATGCATCCGTGATTTTTCTCATATCACGCATATTCCGCAATTCACTAACGGCCAGTCCGATCTGGATTGTCCCCTCCACGATCAGATCGGCCAGTTTCTGGATCCCCGTATCATTCGGATTTACTTTATAAAAATTGATTTTTTTGGCCGTTGAGTAAATATAGTCGCAAATATCATCCAGGGCGCTGGCCAGATAATGAATGTCTTCCCGATCGAAAGGAGTTATAAAATTCCTTCCAAGTTCGGTAAACACTTTATGCGTGAGATCGTCATTCACATGTTCCTGTTCTTCTACCTGCGAAACAAGGGCCGCTCTTCTATCAATATCCGGTTCACTCACTACAGTTTTTAACAGGCGCCCCATATTAGTCACTCCCGCCGCAACTTCTTCAAAAAGGGAATAGAAGATCCTGTCCTTCGGCATAAAGATCTTCATGATGTTATTCAGCGCCATATCAAAAATTTGGGTAAAAATAGGGTTATTAGGGGCTGTATGGCTCCAATCCGCTTTGGTAATAATTTCTTAACATACACTCAAAGCTTAACGCTGACCGTTATAGGTCACATCATAATTTATTAATCGCAAAATGGGAGTAGAAGAAGGAATTATATTCCGAAATGGGAAAGTCGTTGGACATGGAGCGATATGCATTAAGCCAAAGATCAGCCATTGGGTGTCAGGCGTGAGAAATGAACCATGATGTCATCAGTCACGACATTTAAAACCTGGCTGGACTCAGGTTGGTTTGAAACGGGGAAGTCATTGGCATCATATTGAAAAAGACGCCAGTTTTTATTTTCATATTCCAGCGCCGTCATATGTTCTACCCAGTCACCAGAATTCATATAAACTACTTTTCCCGCTGCATTTTCAATGGTTCGTATCCCAGGCTGATGGATATGACCGCAAATTACATAATCATATTTTTTGTGGATCGCCAGTTCTGATGCGATCTGTTCCAGATCATTCACTTTGGCAACTGCTTTATTTACTCCCGCCATAATCTTCCTGGAGATAGAGACTTTTTCTCTGCCGATCAAACCCAGCATAGCATTCACCATCCGGTTGAATAATATAAGAATGGCATATCCATTGCTGCCCAGTTTGGCCATGATACGGGCGCTGCCCTTGGTGGTATTGTCGAAAACGTCTCCATGAAAAATCCAGGTCATCTGCTGGTCAATTTCCAATACCAGTTTATCCGTCAGCGTGAAATGACCCATATTCAGATCTGTATATTTCCGCATCATCTCATCATGATTACCGGTTATGTAAACGACACGGGTGCCATTTGTGATAAACTGCATGAATTCGCGGACTACCTGCATATGAAAAGATGGAAAATAACTTTTGCTGAATTGCCAGCCGTCTATAATGTCTCCATTTAATATCAGCATTCCGGGTTGTATGCTGCGCAGGTAATTGAGAAGTTCCTTTGCCCTGCAACCATAAGTTCCGAGATGTACATCCGATAACACCACTACATCTAAACTGCGTCTCTCCATGATGGAAGTTTTTCAAAAGTCGGAATATACTATTACCAAATCATTGCCTAATTGTTAATTGTCAATGGCTAATTTCTAATAGATAAGCCTTTTTTCTGCCTTGTCATTTAATGAAAAGATCATTTCCACCATTCATTGCTGCGAGCTGCAAATCATAATATTGTTAACTTCAAATAATAGAATATCATACGATGGATACAAGGAGGGAATTCATAAAAAAGGCAACACTTTTATCCGGAATGACTGGTATGAATGCATTGATTCCTGCCTCTATTCAAAGAGCTCTTGCCATTGACCCCAAACCGGGAAGTACGTGGATGGATGCGGAACATATTGTCATCCTTATGCAGGAGAACCGATCATTCGATCACAGTTTTGGCCAGCTACGGGGTGTTCGCGGATTCAATGATCCGCGAGCCATTGATCTTCCCAATGGGAATCCCGTTTGGCTGCAGACAAATCAGGCAGGTGAAACGTATGCGCCTTTTCGATTAAATATAAAGGATACTAAAGCCACCTGGATGAGTTCATTACCACATTCCTGGGAAAATCAGGTAAATGCACGCAATGATGGAAGGTTTGACCAATGGCTGAATGTCAAGAGAAACAGTATAAAGGAGTATTCTAACATGCCGTTGACCCTGGGCCACTACAACCGGCAGGACTTACCTTTCTATTATGAGCTGGCTGATGGTTTTACCATTTGCGACCAGCATTTTTGTTCGGCACTGACGGGCACTAATCCGAACCGGTTATATTTCTGGTCGGGAACCATTCGTGCAGAGCAAAATCAGCACTCCATGGCCCATGTATGGAATGAGGATATGGATTATGAGACTTTGAATTGGAAAGCTTTTCCCGAGGTACTGGAAGAAAATAATATTTCCTGGAAATTCTATCAGAATGAATTGAGTATCGATGTCGGGTTTGAAGGTGAACAGGATCCGTGGTTATCCAATTTTCAGGATAACCCACTGGAATTTTTTTCACAGTATAATGTCCGGCTTCATAAAAAACATCTCACGCAGGTTCTCATTCTGACAGAAACACTTCCGCGAGAACTTGCTGAACTAAAACAGGAACTGGAGAAACATTCGGCGGACGATCCTGAGAGAAAAAAACTCCAGAAAACAATTGATGAAAAAACAAAGCAACTGAATGATGCATTACAGGAGATAAAATCCGGTAATCAGGAAAAATTAAAAAGCCTTTCAGAAACGGAAAAAAGTTTACATCAAAAAGCGTTTGTTACGAATATCAACGATCCGGATTATCATTCACTGGAAGAAATAGAGTATGATGACGAAGGTGTAAAACGCAAGTTCAAAATCCCCAAGGGGGATCTGCTACATCAGTTTCGACAGGATGTTAATTCCGGGAATCTGCCCACCGTTTCATGGCTGGCCGCACCGGAAAACTTATCGGATCACCCCTCTTCAGCATGGTACGGAGCCTGGTATATATCTGAGGTAATGGATATCCTGACTAAAAATCCGGAAGTATGGAAAAAAACGATCTTCATTCTAACCTATGATGAAAACGACGGATACTTTGATCATCAGCCACCCTTTGTGGCACCGGACTCGGAAAATCCGGAAACGGGTAAGGCTTCTGAGGGATTGGATACAAGTGCGGAAATCGTAAAAGCAGCCGAAGCAAAACAAAGAAAAGGACATACTTCTTTATTTCAGCGTGAAAGTCCGATCGGATTGGGATTCCGCGTTCCGCTGATCGTCGCGTCACCCTGGAGCCGGGGAGGATATGTAAATTCGGAAACATACGATCTTACTTCCACCATTCAATTCCTTGAGAAATTTTTAAGTAGAAAAACAGGCAAAGAAATAAGGGATGACAATATCAGTAACTGGCGTCGTACTGTATGTGGAGACCTCACCTCCGTTTTCAGGTACTCGGCAAATAATGAAGCGGTAAATCTTGAATTTCTGCAAAAGGATCCTTTTATGGAATCCGTTTACAGCGCCAGGTTCAAAAAGCTCCCTGATGACTTTAAGGCCTTGAATCCGGAAGAAATCGGCTTGTTTCGGAAGAATCCCTACGACTCACCCTTTATGCCTCAACAGGAAAAGGGAATCAGACGTTCCAATGGGCTTTTTTATCAATTGTTTGCGGAAGGAATTCTGAATGAGGAAAGAAAATCAATCGGTATACATTTCGAATCCGGTAACCTCGTCTTTGGCGACAAAACATTGGGATCGGCTTTTAATGTATATGCGCCGGGTAAATATCTGCAGAATGTAAATGGATCATCTGTATTCAGGGATCTGCGAACCTGGGCCTTTGCGATTAAGCCTGCTGGTCACGTTGATTATTCCTGGCCTCTGGAATCCTTCGAAAATAATATCTATCATTTAAGAGCTTACGGCCCCAATGGTTTTTTTCGAGAATACGTGGGATCCGCAGATGATCCACCCATGGAAATCAAATGTAATTATGAAGTAGACGGAAATGGCCAGATTAAACTAACGGGTAACATTAACCTGATTCTTCATAATACCGGCCAGGAGAGACTGACATTTGTAATAACGGACAACGCTTATCAAACCGTCTCAATAAAAAAATCACTGAATTCTTCAGAAGATGGGTCAGGAAAAATAAATGTGCCAATCAATCTTTCGAAACAGTTTGGATGGTATGACTTTACAGTCACTCTGGAAGAAAGTAAGTTATACATGCGCCGGTATGCCGGCAGAGTGGATACAGGCGAATCAGGATTCAGTGATCCTTATATGGGAAGAACCATTTAAACAAATATGGAAGTCTGGAAGTGAAAAATTAAACTATTTGCCAACCGCCAACTTTTAGTCTTTCCTCGTCTCCAGTGTAAATCCTATTGAAGTTCCCACATCCGGTGTGCTACGTACATGAATAGCCTGACCGTGCGCTTCTATAATATGTTTGCAAATAGCGAGACCCAGACCTGTGCCTCCTTTATCCCGGCTTCTTGCCGAGTCCGTACGATAAAATCTTTCGAAAATACGATGCAGATGTTCTTCTTCTATTCCAATTCCATCGTCGGTAATTTCTACCAGTACATGTTTACCATCCGTTGTATATACGCTGGCCATAATGCTACCGTTTCGTTTTCCGTATTTCGAAGCATTCTCAACCAGATTCAGTAATACCATGCGGATTTTTTCCTTATCGGCAAAAACCAGGATAGGGTATTCACAACCTTTCTTTATACCTGTGCGCATGTTCTTATCATGCATGTTGATGGAGAGGGATTCGAAAACTTCGCGGATAAGATCCTGGATTACAAAATTCTGCTTTAATAGTAATTGTTCTCCTCTCTCCAATTTCGAAATTTCATCCAGATCGTTTACAAGGTTGACAAGCCTTTCTACATTCCGTTCGGTATTTTCCAGAAATCGTTTGCGCACTTTCAGATCGTCCATCGCACCGTTAAGAAGAGTATCGATATAACCCTGGATCGCAAAAATGGGAGTTTTAAACTCGTGCGACAGATTCTGTAAAAACTCTTTACGGAAGGCTTCATTTTTTCGAAGTAATTCAATTTCCTCAGTTTGTTTATTACCCCATCTTTCCACATCCTCCCGCACTTCATCTATACTTTTCCTGGGTAGGATATATTTAAAATAAACTTCTTCCTTCCGTGTCGCCTTGGTTTGATGAATGAATTTATAAATCAGCTTGATTTTCCGGTAAATGAATTTTTCGAGTGTAAACTGGATCAAAAGGTAAGAACCCGTGAACACCAGTAGCAGGGAGCCAAATCCATATTTCCAGTTCGAACTAAGAAAAAAGACGCCGATGGCAACCGATGCTGAAATAACAAAAGCGGTGAAAGCGGATAATTGCTTGGGAGTAAGATTCTGCGTGTTGAGCATTTAGTTCACAAACTTATAACCCACCCCTTTTACGGTCGTAATGCAGTCTAATCCGAGTTTCTGACGGATTTTGCGGATATGCACGTCAATGGTGCGGTCTCCAACAATAACATCATTACCCCATACCTGGTTCAGGATCTCGTTTCGCAAAAATACTCTTCCCGGACGGGAAGCCAGGAGATAAAGCAGCTCGAATTCTTTTTTTGCCAGGGTAACCTGTCGTTCATCCACCAGTACTTCAAATTTTGTGGGATCAATACTCAGATTTCCCCGTTTCAGTGTTTTTTCAGCAGATTCTTTATTAGAACGACGTAGAAGGGCGCCCACCCGGCTGATGATCACTTTTGGGCTGACCGGCTTATTTACGTAATCGTCCGCACCGCTTTCCAAACCTTTGATATGGAAACCTTCATCGTTTAAGGCAGTCAGCATCAGTATGAGGGTATCGTGGAAAATAGGCTGTGTACGAAGGATCTCACAGACTTCGACGCCGCTTTTTTTCGGCATCATGATGTCCAGGATGATCAGGTCCGGATGGGTGGACTTGGCCTTGGACAGGGCATCATCCCCATCTTTGGCTGTCGTCACCTCATATCCTTCCCGAACGAGGTTATACTGGAGAACTTCAAGGATGTCCGGCTCATCATCAGCGATCAGGATTTTCTTGCCTTTGGCATCCATTAACAAAAAATTTACGCAAACCTAATCGAAATATAGCGTTGTGACAGATAAATGGGCTGAGTTTACAATTTTTTAATACTGAAAAACCGATAGAAAGAAAAGTCCGGACTACCGTTCCAAGATTTGTTAACCCGGGAATTATGAATATTCCGTAGACTTTCCACCATAAACACCATTCCAAAACCGTTAACTGTCAACTGTCGTCTTTCACCTTTCAACTGATCTTGTGTATCCCGGAATTGGCTGTATTTTTGTCTTACCGGGTTGGACCGCCTTAATATGAAAAAAATAGTCCGTTTTCTCCTTATTCCGTTAACCCTTACACTGGTCAGGCCGCTATTTGCCCAAACAGCCAGTCCGACTTTCAAGGTTCAACAGGACCGGAAATTATGGCACGATAACATAGACAAAGAGCAAAAGCGTTTGTTGGCTCTTGATGGCAAAGCCGACGAGACCATCCAGGCTTCCAAGGACGATAATGTAAACCTCCAGATAGCGGATGTAATGATCCGCCAGGTGGATCTTCTACAGGAAAAAATTGAGATGGATTCAACCCTGAACGGGCAAATGAAGATTAAAAACCTTCGTTCACTGGAAACCATGATCAGGGGATACAATAATAATTACAGGAAAAAGGATTTTCCTCCGTCCATGGCCCCTGCACTTTTTGACGCTTTCGTAAAGGCGATGCAATATGACCGGTTGAATATGAGCATTGAAACGGTGATTGCAGAGAATAGTTATGGAACAGGAAAGATACTGATTGATTGTTTTTTATTACCCGTTCCAAATTCCGGGGTAAAAAATTCACGTGAGATTCTGATACGCAAATATTGCGAACTTCATCCGGATGAGATTTTCACGATATTAACCGCCAATCCCACACTAACTTATGCTGACAGCCTCGTGATCATCGGAGGGAAAAAAAATATCCGCAAACTCTATGACTATGCGTCAGGATCTTCTGCCCTTTCTTACAGGATCCGGAATAGTCACGATTCCCTGATCATGATGGTTGGTAAAATTGCATCCAGTAAAAGCGGTCAGTTATACCTTCCATTTCTTGATAACCTGATCAACCACCGGATTACGTTAGCTGAAATCGATAAAATAAAAGACAATAATATACTTTATTATAAACTATTGGTACAAACGCGATTGGATTATGCAGCAAGAATGCTTCCACCGCTTCAGGATACCGCGCTGGAAATGGAAGCCCTTACAGTTATGTTACAAAATAAGGGTAAAGATGTTTTTGTTCGTGAAATCAATGCCCTGCATGATAAACCGGCGTCCGTCCGTTTTAAAATCCTGGATCCATTGACGCCGGCAGAACTGTATTATCTCGTGGTACTCAGTGAGGACGAAATTTATACTTCCAGTTACCTGGGTGTATATGATCGGATTTTTCAAAAAATGTCTGCTCCGCGGGGTGATAGTCTGATCATTGAAATGCATGGTGATTATTTCAGAAAATTCATCAAAATGGCTGCTGCTTATAATAAGCTGGATTATTTCCTGAGCACCATGGATAAGGATAACGCTGCAACCATTATGAAAGCGTTTATTATTGGATTGGAAAGGGCAAATGAAGAAGATGCAGTAGATGTGGCCGATTCCTATAGCAGCATATTCGATAAGAATCCGCAACTGGCATCTTTTGTTTTAAATGAAGTGAAATGGAATTATAAGAGAAATCTTCTTAACAGCGACAAACGCGGTACAGTAATCTATCATTTACTGGAAGCACTTTTTGAATCGGCTGACACCACCCAGTCGCAGGCCCTTGATTTGTCTGCGAAACTCGGAATTCCACCCGTATACACGGTGAGTTATGATTCGCTGAAAGACGATAGCGGCCGGGTAATACAACAAGTTTTTTTTTATGGGGATGAAGATAAAGATGGTCAGAATTCCTACCAGGATTTTCTCCGGCTATTTTTAAATAAGACCGAATGGAAAGTCACCCTGAATCCCACCAAGGAATGGATTACGATTCAGTCCCTGAAAGGAAAACCAGTTTGGATCTTTGCCAATCGTCCGCTATACGGTGAGGATGATCCTGACGACAAGGCCCAGCATCATTTGGACGATTATCTGTATGACAATAAATTGCAACCTTCCATTTATATACATCGGGGGCATAGTTATCATGTGCGATATACCTTGAAACAGCTCCAGCCTTCTGCGAAAATTGTGATCCTGGGTTCCTGCGGCGGATATAATAATCTGAGTGAAGTGTTGAGTATTAGTCCGGATGCCCATATCATTTCTTCCAAACAAGTGGGGACCAAATCTGTAAACGAACCGATCCTGCAGGCGATCAACGCAGATCTTCTGGAAGGAAACAATATCGACTGGCTGCCTATCTGGAAGGGACTGACAGAAAGATTTAAAAAAGATCCGATCGCCCGTGAGCGCTTCGATGATTATATTCCCCCTTATAAAAATCTCGGCGTTATTTTTATAAAAGCCTATCGTAACGCGATGGGCGAAGAAGAGTAAAACGAAAGACCACTTACCTTTGCCCGTAATTAATTTCTAAATTATAGTCGTACTTATATTTCATGCCCTTATCCATTTCGAAGAAAAAAATTTTTGATTTTAGTCAGCTGCAGCGGGTACTGCAGTATACCAGGCCCTATAAAAAATGGTTTTACGGGTCGATTACTTTATCTATTCTGCTGGCGGTGATCTCGCCCCTTCGGCCCTTTCTGATTCAATATACGGTGAACACCTATATACATGGAGGGCTTACCCCAGACCTGACCATCCGGGAGCGAATGATCCAAATGATCACCTATGTCACCATACTTCAAATCGGAATCTTATTAGTTGAAACCCTGCTGCGTTTTTATTTTTCCTTTATAACAGCCTGGCTGGGCCAGACCGTTGTAAAAGATTTGCGGGTCGCTGTTTACAAAAGGGTGCTTAAGCTGAATCTTGCACAGTATGATAAAACGCCCATCGGAACTCTTACTACGCGAACGATTAATGATATTGAAGCGATTAACGATATTTTTTCAGAAGGACTGATTCCGATTGTTTCTGATCTTCTTTCTATCATTTCCATACTCCTTTTTATGTTTCTGTCCAACTGGCAGCTCACTCTGGTTTGCCTGATTCCCTTCCCGATTCTGATTGTGGCTACTTATTTTTTTAAGGAAACAGTAAATAAATCGTTTATACGTGTACGTAATGCAGTGGCTGCTCTGAATGCTTTTGTTCAGGAACATATTACGGGCATGCAGATTGTACAGGCATTTGCTGCTGAAAAAAGAGAATATAATAACTTCAGAAAAATTAACAAGGAACATCGGAACGCAAATATCAAAGCGATTTTTGCCTATTCCGTTTTTTTTCCCATCGTAGAAATTGTACTGGCATTTTCGACCGGATTACTTGTATGGTGGGGTGCAAGCGAAGTACTTCACCTGACAGAAAAACAGGCAGCTTCGCTTACAGGCGAAATCATCGCTTTCTTTTTATACCTCAATTTGTTATTCAGACCATTGCGGCTGATCGCTGATAAATTTAATACCCTGCAGATGGGTATGGTAGCCAGCGAACGGGTTTTCAGGGTATTGGATAACTCGGACATGATGCCAGACGAAGGTCAATATGCTCCGGCTAAACTCAGGGGTCGCGTAACATTCGATCGGGTCTATTTTGCATATACGGATGAGCGTTGGGTTCTGAAGAATATTTCATTTGAAATTGAACCGGGGGAGACCCTGGCGATCGTAGGACATACCGGGAGCGGCAAAACTTCTATAATCAGTATCCTCAACCGTTTGTATGCTATTCAAAAAGGAAGTATCCTGATAGATGACAAGGCTGTCGAAACATACAAACTGGATGCGTTGAGGTCAAATATCGGGGTAGTATTGCAAGATGTATTTCTTTTTTCAGGATCGGTTCTCGATAATATCACTCTTCGGAACAAGGAAATCCCCTTTGAGCGGGTCGTCAATGCTGCCAAACTGATTGGAATGCATGAATTCATCATGCGTCTGCCTGGAGGTTATGATTATGACGTGATGGAACGGGGCAATACACTTTCACTGGGCCAGCGCCAGCTGCTTTCTTTTATCAGGGCTTTGTTATTTAATCCATCCATATTGATATTGGATGAAGCCACATCATCGGTTGATACCGAATCAGAGAGACTGATCCAGGAGGCTATCGGAAAACTAATTGCGGGCCGTACTTCCATAGTGATCGCCCATCGGTTGTCAACCATTCGGAAGGCGAGTAAAATCATGGTAATGGATAAAGGCGAGATTCTGGAAATAGGAACCCACGATGAACTAATTGAAAAAGAAGGATTTTATTTCAAATTGCATCAGATGCAGTTTGAAAAACTGAATGCCTGATATGCCAAAACCTAAAACGCAAAGCCTAAGGCCCAAAACCTAATATTTCCCCCTGTTTTTTAATGATCATTGATATATAAAAGCCCTTTAAAAACGTAAAGCGTTGGCATTTGGCTTTATGCTTTGAACTCAAAAAATGACTTGAAATTCCACCCTACTCCCATATCTTTGCGGCAAAATTAGATACCGCATGTTCGCAAGACGGGTCAAATCTTTATTGGTAGCGGGTTTCAGCGTTTTTTTAGTATCATTTTTCAACCCGGTATCGGCACAGGAACATACCGCCCATAAAGAAGCTAAAAACAGCTTTAATGCAAAGGAAATCATATTCGGTCACGTATTGAATAATCATGATTTTCATTTCTTCGATATTATTCATGATGATGGATCAAAACATCCGGTGTCTGTTCCTCTTCCCGTGATCCTTTATTCAAAACAAAGGGGGTTAGCAGGTTTTATGTCGTCAAGGTTTCATCACGGAGAAGAGAACTATGATAAATATATGCTGCTAACGAGTGAAAAGATCGACGAACTAAAGCTCGATCCCACAAAATATAATGCGCAGGATATTGTGGCTATAGACGAAAAAGGAAATATAGATCCTTCCATCCGGATTTATGATATTTCCGTTACACGTAATGTGGTGCAAATGTTCATCGGTCTTGCTTTGTTTACCTGGGTGATGCTTGTTATCGCAAAAAAATACAAGTTTGGTCAGGGTGTTACGTCTGCACCAAAGGGATCTCAAAGTCTGCTCGAACCTGTTATTACATTTGTCAGGGATGAAGTTGCAAAACCCAACCTGGGTCCGAGTTCTGATAAATATCTTCCTTTCCTTTTAACCATATTCTTTTTCATTTTGATAAATAATATCATTGGTTTGATTCCGGGTTCGGCCAATGTTTCCGGAAATATTGCTTTTACGGCTGTATTGGGCATTATATCCTTTGTGGTTATTCTTTTCAGTTCCGACAAACATTATTGGGGACATATTTTCAATCCACCCGATGTGCCGCTGGGTGTAAAATTTATCCTGGTACCGGTTGAATTTATCAGCGTATTTATAAAGCCTTTTGCACTCATTATACGTTTGTTTGCAAATATGGTGGCGGGTCATATCATCATCATCTGTCTGATCTCGCTGATATTTATTTTTGGAAACATGAATGTAAAAGCAGGATGGGGAACAGCACCGTTTTCTGTAGCCTTTACAATATTTATTTATTTTATTGAAGTGCTGGTGGCGTTTATCCAGGCTTTCATATTTGCCATGCTGACGGCTGTGTTTATTGGTCAGGCAATTGAAGGCAAACATCATCATCATCGTCAAAAGCATGAAGATTCCATGCTTGCTTAAGTTTTTTTTCACTTAACATAAAGCCTTGATTATGGATTTATTGACTATCATGCTCAGCTCTCCGCTTGCAAATGCGGGTGGTGCAGTGGGCGCCGGGCTTGCTGCAGTCGGAGCAGGTATTGGCATTGGCCAGATTGGTAAGGGGGCTGTAGAAGCCATTGCCCGCCAACCGGAAGTATCGAATGACATTAGGGCTAACATGATTCTGACAGCTGCCCTTGTAGAAGGAGCGGCTCTGTTTGCAATCATTGTGGGCTTTTTGGCAATGGTGTTGTAATCATTGCAATCGGTTAGCTGTATCCAAAGCAAAGGGCGGAGGGTACAGCTTATTTTAACTCTGAAAGATCAAAGTATTCACAATAATAACCTGTTATGAAACTACTTCTTCCCGAATTCGGATTATTGATATGGACCCTGCTGGCATTCCTTATTGTTTTTTTTATTCTTGGGAAATTTGCATGGCCTGCTATCGTAAAAGGTCTTAAAGACAGGGAGTCTGGAATCACGGACGCACTTGCATCTGCAGAGCGTGTAAAAGCCGAAATGGCACAATTGAAAAGTGAAAATGAAGCCCTTCTCAGTCAGGCACGCGAAGAAAGAGCAACTATGCTTAAGGAAGCCCGTGATACAAAGGACAAAATTATCAACGAAGCCAAAGAACAAGCCAAAGGGATAGCTGAAAAAATCCTGGGTGACGCACGTGAAGCGATAGAACAGAAAAAAATGGCTGCACTTATTGAAGTGAAAAATGAAATAGGAATGCTCGTTGTTGAAATTTCTGAAAAAATCCTGCGCCGTGAATTAGAAAACAAATCAGAGCAGGAAAAATATATAAAACGACTGGCTGAAGAAGTAAAACTTAATTAACTGAAATAATTCTATGCCAAATCCCCGACTGGCCACCAGATATGCCAAGTCCCTGATTGATCTTTCAATAGAGAAAGGTCAGTTGGAGCAGGTATATCTGGACACCCTCTATCTAAAAGGCATTCTGCAGGGTAGCAAGGAACTGATTAATTTCCTGAATAATCCGGTTATACACAGCGACGAAAAACTAAAAGTAATTCAGTCTCTGCGCTCCGGACAAACTACTGAAATCACACAAACGTTTAACAATCTCCTTGTAAAAAAAGGACGTGAAGGTTATCTGCCGGAAATTATAGAAGCCTTCATAACACAGTACAAGGAGCACAAGGGAATATTAACCGTCATTTTAACAACAGCGATTCCGGTTAGTGACGAAGTAAAAAATACGATCATCAACAGAATCAAACGTGAAGGTGATATGAGGGAAGTGGAACTGATCTCTGTAGTCCAGGAAAATATCATCGGCGGATTTATTCTGGAAGGTAATGGGAGGAGAATTGATGCCAGCGTAGCATATGATCTGACTAAAGTTAAAAATCGGTTCTTAACAAATGAATTCATTTACCGGTTCCGCTAATTTTCGAAGAACTTTTACAAAAAAAATATATGGCAGAAATTAAACCAGATGAAATTTCGGCGATCATCCGCCAGCAACTCGGCAACTTTAATCTGACGACAGAAATGGAAGAAGTGGGAACAGTGCTTCAGGTAGGAGACGGCATTGCTCGTGTATACGGGTTAAATAATGTTGGTAGCGGTGAATTAGTGGAGTTTGAAAACGGGATCCGCGCAATTGCATTAAACCTTGAGGAAGATAACGTGGGTATCGTACTGATGGGAGATTCAGGGGAGATCAAAGAAGGTGCAAAGGTGAGACGCACCGGGAAAATCGCATCTATCAAAGTATATGAGAGTATGCTGGGAAGGGTAGTGAATACATTGGGAGAAACGATTGACGGTAAAGGACCTCTGACAGGTGAAAGTTTTGAAATGCCCATTGAACGCAAGGCACCAGGTGTTATTTTCCGCGAACCAGTAAAGGAACCTCTGCAAACAGGCATCAAGGCTATTGATGCCATGATACCGATTGGCCGGGGTCAGCGTGAATTGATTATTGGTGATCGCCAGACCGGTAAAACTGCCATTGCCATTGATACGATTATTAATCAAAAGGAATTTTATGAAGCCGGCAAACCGGTTTACTGCATTTATGTTGCGATCGGTCAAAAGGCATCAACCGTTGCAGGAATAATGCAAACGCTGAATGAAAGTGGCGCGATGAAATATACTGTTATTGTTGCGGCATCAGCCTCAGATCCCGCACCATTGCAGTTCTACGCACCGTTTGCAGGCGCGGCAATCGGAGAATATTTCCGGGATACCGGTCGCCCTGCACTGATCATTTTTGATGATCTTTCCAAACAGGCTGTTGCTTACCGGGAAGTATCTCTTCTGCTTCGCAGACCTCCTGGACGCGAAGCATACCCGGGAGATGTATTTTACCTGCACAGCCGTTTGCTGGAACGCGCTGCAAAAATTATTCAGGATGATAAGGTTGCAAAAGACATGAATGACCTGCCGGATTCACTGAAAAATAAAGTAAAGGGCGGGGGTTCCCTGACGGCATTGCCCATCATTGAAACTCAGGCAGGTGATGTGTCAGCTTATATTCCAACGAATGTAATTTCGATCACAGACGGACAAATATTCCTCGAAGGAAATCTGTTTAATGCTGGAATTCGGCCCGCGATCAATGTGGGAATTTCCGTAAGCAGGGTAGGTGGGAATGCACAGATTAAATCGATGAAAAAGGTCGCAGGTACGCTGAAGCTTGACCAGGCGCTTTATCGGGAAATGGAGGCATTTTCAAAATTTGGTGGCGATCTGGATGCAAGTACGAAACTCGTACTGGATAAGGGAGCGCGGAATGTTGAAATTTTGAAACAACCGCAATATGCCCCGGTAAAAGTGGAAAAACAAGTGGCAATTATCTATCTCGGCACACAGGGCCTGCTTCGGGATGTTCATGTTAGTAAGGTAAAAGCATTTGAAGAGCATTTCCTTATGGAAATGGATAACAAATTGCCCGAAGTACTGGCTGAATTCAAGAAGGGGAATCTTAATGATGATCTGATCAGGAAAACGGTGCAACTTGCCAGGGAGTTGATACCGCAATACAAGTAGTACGGCCTTAGAAAAGGATTTCTGAAAAGGGGGTTGTATCAGGTCTGCAAAATAAAAACGCTGAGAATAGGGATCTCCGGCTAAAAAGCCGGGGATTTTTTTATACCATTTAATATGAGAACAAACAGCTAAGTAATTTTACTATTTTTTTGAAAACGCTTGCATTATTGAAAAACGCTTGCAATCTTTGTCTTGTAGCGATACCGTACCAATCTCCTGATTAACTTCCCTTTCCAATCTTCCTGATCATTATTATTGTTTTTTTTCAATAGAGTTTTCCAATCCTTCAGAAGAATTGCTCTTGACCAATTACTATGGGTTATCCTGTAATCCCGGTAAATACAAGTTATGAAGGAGTTGAATTTTGCAGATGGTGGTAATTCGAAACCTCATTTTGTTTTGAGAATAACTTCAGTTCTTATTATATGTTTTGTTACAGTTCATACACAGGCGCAATCGCTGATTCCCGAGCTAAGTTTTAGAAACCCTGTTTTGAAAACCTGCAAAGGGTGCTCAGCAGACGGCCAGGACGGAGCTGTTTATATTTTCGAAAATGTGGGCTGGAATGTGGATGCATTGATTACCATTCTTGGCCGCAGCAGTGGGGAGGTAACATTATCGGCATCAGATATTCAGGGGCCTGAACAGGACAGTGCGGTTGGAACCGGCGATGATAATGCCTGGCAGCCACAGATAAGATATGCCGATGGTAAAGCACCGGCACATAAGACCTGGTGGATGGAATTTAAGATTTCATTTGTAAAACATCAGGATCGGAATACGTCTTTATCAGTGAATCAGTTCTTTGTTTCAGGATTGGATATTGATGGGGATGGAAATCAGCTCCACGAATTTCAGTCATATTACAAGATGCACTTTTTTTCACTTGAACCATTCACGGCTGTTTTCGCGTCATCTGTTCAGGGTTCAGAAATGGATCCTCTTCTGAAAGGCAAACGTTTCGATGGTTCTACAAAAAATTATCCCGGAATCTCCATGACCGCGCAGGACGCGATGGTGAATAATTTGTATACGGGCTCCAGTTCCATGGTTGTAAGGCTTGGGGCCGAAACCGGAAAAACCGGATCAACAAAAGCTGACAGGATGTATGGGCTTTTATTTAAGTCGTTGGTTTTTGATGTTCCCGATCCGCAAAAGGAGCCTGTTAATCTGGTTGCTTTGAGGTAATGAGTGGGTATGGGAGTGTGGGAATAAAGGAATAATAGTTTTAGATTCTATATATCATTTGAAGTCTTAGTTTTAAAGGGTACGATCAACAACGGCCGGGTTTGTCTAAACCTGGCCTTTTTTCATTTATTTGGTTTATTTTGTAAACTAATTTATATTTGTATTCGGCCAATTACAAACGCTAAATTTGCAGGCATGTTTTCGAGGTGGATCCTCATATCAAATTGTAAAAAAACCAGAATTCTGGGGCTCATATTGATTTTTACCCAATGCTGCACGGGCCTGTATGCACAAACACAGATTTCCGGCATAATAAAAGATACAAGGGGTCATGCTTTGCCAGGGGCAAGCATCAGTGTAAAAGGCAGTTTTGATGGAGCTACCTCTGATTCTAGTGGTATATATTCATTTAGCAGCGCGGATACCGGTTTACAGACTTTAAAAGTGAGCTCAGTGGGCTATCGTTCGATTGAAGTAACCCTGCAGATAACAGGTAAGTCTGTCAAAATGGATCTGCAATTGAAGGAGGAACCAAATGAACTGAAAGCGGTTACTATTTCTGCCGGTTCTTTTGCTGCCGGTGATAAGACCAGGGGCGCTGTAATGAGTTCACTGGATATTGCAACTACTGCGGGGTCTAATGCGGATATAACAGCGGCCTTGAAAACCCTTCCAGGTACGCAACAAGTCGGGGAACAGGAAGGTCTGTTTGTTCGGGGAGGTACAGGTCAGGAAACCAAGCAATTTATTGACGGTGGCCTGGTCAATAATCCTTATTATACAAGTGTTCCTGACATTTCCACCCGCGGTAGATTCTCGCCCTTTCTCTTCAAAGGAACGGTGTTCAGTACAGGCGGATATTCGGCCTTGTATGGTGAAGCACTTTCTTCTGTTGTATTGCTTGAATCTATCGACTTGCCTGAAAGGTCTGAAATCGATGCTTCGATTTCTCCGATTGTAGTAGGCGCGGGAACGCAACAACTCTCAAAGGATAAAAAATCTTCCTGGGGTATGAGTTATAGTTATGTAAATGTGTCTGTATACTTCGGTCTGGTTAGTCAGAAACCAGATTACTTTCGCCTTCCGGCTTTTCATAATGCGGATGCAAACTTTCGTTTCAAGACAAAAAACGGAGGTATGATAAAATTCTATACCACGTTTGCCTATAATGACCTCGGTCTTCGAACACCGGATATTGATAGTTCTTATTTAAAAAACGCATTCAACCTGGCGAACCATAACTGGTATAATAATTTAAGCTGGCACGAAAATCTGAATAACGGCTGGAAAATGATGCTGAGCGCGGGTTTCAGTACAAACCTTGATAATATACAACAGCAAACGCAGGATCAGTATAATCAGCCCCATTATTTTCCTGATTCTGTTTATTGGATGAAACCCAAAAGTTTTATTCTTACCAACAAGCAGAATCTCGCGCAGGTCAAAGCCGTATTTGAGAAGAAGCTTTTTGGCTTGAGTGCTTTACGTTTTGGCAGTGAATATTGGTATAACTATAACCCGTTGAAGTATAACGATACGTTGCGTGTACTGAAGGATAACCTGGTTTCAGTATTTGCGGAAACAGATATTTATCTTACGAATGAACTGGCCGCGAAATTAGGCGTTCGCTACGAATTTTCATCTTTATTGAAACAAGCTGATATTGCGCCGCGTGTTTCTCTCGCTTATAAAACCGGAAAGGACGCCCAAATTTCTGCAGCGTATGGAATTTTTTATCAGAAACCAGATAACCAGCAGTTATTCTTTACACCGACAATGGGTTTTACCCAGGCAACCCATTATATCCTGAATTATCAGAAAATGACGAAGGATAGGGTACTCCGAGTAGAGGCTTATTATAAACAGTATAAAGATCTGGTGAAAACAGTGCCACTCAGTTACAATTATTATGGATATAATAATGGAGGAAGCGGATTTGCAGACGGTATTGATTTATTCTGGAGAGATAAAAAGACCTTTAAAGATTTCGACTACTGGATCAGTTACTCTTATATCAATACAAAAAGAGAGTTTATGAACTACCCGACGAAACTCACACCTGATTTTGTGGCTACCAATACGGCTTCTCTTGTAATGAAACGTTTTATCACCAATTGGAAAGCGGGCTTTAATCTGACCTACACATTCGCCACAGGAAGGCCTTATTATAATTTCATGATAAACAATACAGGGAAATACTTTACCGCAGATGAGGGCCGAACCAAAGATTATCAAAACCTGAGTTTCAGTTGTGAATATGTTCCCAGCCTGGGAAAAGTAAAACCCAAAACTTTTGTTGTATTATTCGCAAGCATGAGTAATGTTTTGGGATATAATCCGATTTATGGGTATCATTTTTCTTTTGACGGATCGGTTAAACAACCGATCACACCACCGGCAAATCGGTTTTACTTCATCGGATGTTTTTTAAGCTGGGGTGTAGACCGTACCCAGGATGCGATTAATAATAACTTATAATTACTCACATAAATAAACCTTCAATGAAATCCTTTCTTTTTTCTCTGCTATTGATTGGCACACTGACTTCTTCTGCTCAAAGTAACAAATATGTGGCTGCGATGGAAAAAACCTTTCATTTGTTTGATTCCGCCAAAAGCACCGCTGACCTGCTTTCGGTAGCAAATACTTTTGAAAGGATCGCCGATGCAGAAAAAACCCAATGGCTTCCTTATTATTATGCCGGTCTGGCGCTTTCTACAGCAGGCTGGAATGATCCAAAAATGGACAAAGATGCGAATTCAACCAGGATCAATACACTCTGTGACAAGGCTGAAGCATTGGATAAAAATTCAGAAATCTATGTTCTCCGAAACATGTCGGCTACCCAGCAGATGATGGTGGATCCGAAAACACGTTGGCAGACATATGGCATGCAAGCCGGCAAGGACCTTGAAATCGCCACGCAGTTAAATCCGGATAACCCGCGCATATATTATCTGAAAGGGGAAAGTATAATGAATACACCACCTGCGTTTGGAGGAGGAAAAGATAAAGCAAAACCATTATTTGAAAAAGCCCTTGCATTATACAAAGTAGATAAACCAAAACCGTTGTGGCCAAACTGGGGACTTGAAAGAGCGGAAGAAGAATTAGTGAAATGTCAATAAACACCGGCGTATGAATCTATTCAAGGACCTGGATCCGATGTTGCATTCGCAATTGCGTCTGGCAATTATTTCCCTGCTGATGCGGGAAAAAGAGGCAGACTTTTCTGTGCTGAAAGAAAGAACTGAAGCAACAGCCGGCAACCTGAGTGTTCAGATAAATAAATTACGGGAAGCTGGATATATTGAAGTGACTAAAGATTTTAAAGACAATTATCCGCATACAATATGTAGAATTACTGATGCTGGCTCGAAAGCTTTTGAATTATATGTTAAAAGCCTGCAGTCATATTTAACGGTCAATAAAACTTAATCCATTTTCGAATTCCATTTCTAAATTCCATTTCCAAATTCCATTTCCAAATTCCCACATCCCTGCACTTACACATTCTCACAATTTAAAAGCCCTCCTCGTTGTTTAACGGGAGGGCTTTACAATTCCGGTAATTCGGCTACCGGATACGATTTTTAGTAAATTATCCTTTGGACAGTTTCATAATCATTCTTTCTTTGCTGTTTACAGTTACTTCCAGTGTGTAAAGTCCCGGATGCAGATTGTGCGTGCCCTCCAGTGTATAAGTATTTGCGCCAAATTCGGCTTTCTGTCCTTCTTTCAAAAGCAGGTTGCCTTTTTCGTCTTTTACTTTCATCATCACATAAGAATCCTCGTTCAGCTGTACATTTACAAGAATATCATTTGCAAGGGGGTCGGGTGTCACACTAAGAGACGCCAGACTTTTGGTATTAAACATTCTTGCAATCAGCAATTTGGAATAGACAATATTCCCATTCGCTTCCACCTGTTTCAGGCGATAATAAAAATCATTATTTAAAGCAATTGCTGTACGGAAATGATCGCGGAAATTAAACTGACTTTCCTTTTCGGCTGCCTTATTTTCGACTGTTCCGATGGCATCGAATTTTTCGCCGTCCAGGCTCCGTTCGATAACATAGTGATCAAATTCACCGGTGACTGTGCTCCAGTTAAGTTCAAAATAGTTTCTGCCATAAGATGCATTGAAAGCCGAAAGACTTCCCTGCAGGGTGATGCTTTTTGAATTATTTGTATTATTGGAACTGGTGTCAGGTATTTCTTTAAGGGATAAATGGTGGGTGTTTGCTAATAAGCTTGCGGGTAATGCCAGCAACAGGTAAAGGCTGAATTGAATGATCCTTTTCATTTTGAAATTTTCAGAAAGTGAACAAATTGATGATGCTCAGCTTAAAGGG
>DASXNJ010000324.1:0-5928 GCA_036495145.1 Puia sp. | reverse complement strand
GGTCTGAACCGGGAAGGCTTATTGATATCAGGTACAGACAAAAATGGGGCGGATCTGATGACCAGCGGTTTGAATTGTTTTAAAAGTTCCTGCTGATTTTTCTGATTGAAGCCGGTTCCTATTTTTCCGGTATAGATGAGTTTGCCTTTTTCATAAACACCTACCAGTAAGGAACTGAATAATTTTGAACTGCCCTCATTGATTGTATAGCCACCGATGACCACCTCCTGTCGTTTGTGTGATTTTATTTTCAGCCAGTCCCGCGTGCGGTCATTTTCATGATAAGTGCTCCATTTATTTTTTGCGATGATCCCCTCGAGCCCCAGTTTCTTTGCGTGTTCGAATAATTGAATACCCGATTCTTCGAATCCGTTGCTGATCCGTAAATTGTCCGAAGGTAATTTCAGCGTTTTAAGAATTTTCATCCTTTCTGCAAGCGGCAGCATCTCGAGATTATATCCATCCAGCCATAAAACATCAAATATGTAATAAAACAATTCGCCATCTGCTTCACTTCTCCAATTTTGTAATGCCCCGAAATCTGAATTTCCTGTTTTATTGATCACAACTATTTCGCCATCGAGAACGGTATGCAAATTGCATTTTATCAACGCTTCGTGTATGGGGTAGAATTTTTCGTTAAAGGATTTATCATTCCTGGACTGGAGCGCGACCGATTTCCCATTCAAAATGGAGATAGCCCGGTACCCATCCCATTTCACTTCAAAAATCCAGTCTGGATCGTCAAATGGTTTATCAACCAGGGTGGCCAGCATGGGTTTTACACGCTTGGGAATCGGGCTTTTTTTTGCGGAGGAAATGATTTTACTAACCGGCTTCTTTTTTTCTTTAATAGCCATCGAAGCTGAGATTTACCCGCTACCAGATGATAAAACCGTGCCATTAGGCTGAAGGCTTAACGCCTAAGGCCTGACGCTGTAGTGTGGTGAGTGTGGAAGGGTAATAATGTTATAATTCGAAATCGAAAATGGAAATGACGTGTGCCAATATATTCACACTGTCATTTGCAAATTTAACTTTCAAATTTTTAATTTCAATACATTCCCTCATTCACCACACTACGAAGTCAGCCCATTTTTGAAATAACATAGTCATACAGGTCCTGGATGGTATGAATATCGGCCAGATCTGCCGGATCTACTTTAATATGCAGATTTTTTTCCATTACAACAACGAGGTCAATATAATCCAGGCTATCCAGATCCAGGGTCGATTTTAAATCGGCAGAAGGAATTATCCGGGCTTTGTCCACTTCAAATTCTTCCTGAATAAAATCATTGATAATTTGAACAATCTGACCGGCTGACAGCGTTTTATCATGCTCATTCACCATAGGATAAAATTACCAATTTCTACCCGAATGTTTTTTTTATCTCGTCCCGGGGGATTTTGCTAAATTACTATATGCGGAATCAGGAATTTAAGCATTATTACGATGTCATCGTCATCGGCGCGGGCATTGGGGGCCTGACTTCTGCCGCTTTGCTTAGCAAAGCGGGACTTTCGGTTTGTGTCCTGGAAAAGGAACCCAGGGTAGGTGGTTATCTGGCAGGTTTCAGGCGTAAACATTTTATATTCGATACAGCTATACACTGGCTGAATCAGTATGGACCAGACGGTATGCTGGACAAATTATTCAGTGCCATTGGGACCGACTATCCAAAAGCGATTGAACAACAGAGAATCCGTCGTTACAAAGGTGAAAATTTCGATTATCTGCTTACTAATCAGCCGGATGATCTGCGCAACCAGCTGATCCGGGATTTCCCGGAAGAAAGAAAAGGAATCGTGAAACTTTTTTCAAAGGCACGGCAAATAGGACGCTCTTTTAAAAATTATAACAGGATTTTCAGGTCGGAAGAGACCATGCCCTTCTTTCAGAAGTTGAAAAACAAATTCAGGATGCTGGAATTCGCCATTCCGTTCATTCCCTATTTATCTTTTTCCGGAGAGAAAGGATTAAAAAAAGGTCTCGACCGGTTTTTTAAAAATCCCCGGCTGCAGCAGATTTTTTCCGGCGAACAGGAACTGCTCGGATGTATGATTCCCATTGGCTGGTCCTATTTTCATGATTTTCAAAGCCCACCCAAGGGAGGCAGCCAGGTTATTCCACAATGGCTTCAGTACGTTGTCAATTATTATAAGAATCCGGTAGCACTTCAATGCCAGGTAAAAGAAATTTTCCTTGAAAATGGGCGATGCACGGGTCTGAGCTTTGAACACAAAGGGAAAATCCAAAGGTTAAACAGTAAATATATTATCGCTGCCTGCGATATTGAAACCCTTTACGAGAAAATGCTTCCACCCGATGCGATTCCGTCTGACCTGAAGAAAAGGCTGCGGAAAGCGGACTTATACAGTTCTTCCATTACTGTTTCCCTGGCTTTGGACTGTACGGCTGAATCCCTTGGTTTCAATGAAGAATTGATTCATCTGGTAGATGAAAATCAACATTTTAATGATCAGAGCGGCGGAAATCCGAATCTTTCAGAAATCAGTATCCTCGCGCCTTCCATGCGCGACAAATCCCTGGCGCCCGAAAACCAGGGGACACTGACATTGTACATGCCGGCCTGTATGGATTACAAAAACGAATGGGAAACAAAGCTGGACGATTTTGGAAAAAGGGAGAGGGGACCGGCCTATCAGCAGTTAAAAAAGGAAGTAGCTGATATTCTGATCAAAAGGGTGGAAGAAAAAATTGCACCCGGACTGCGTGATCATATACTCTTTTATGAAGTGGCAACTCCGGTTACACATTGGCGTTATACCGGAAATAAAAATGGTACCATGATGGGGGCAAGACCGGGACGGCAAAACATGAAGAATAAAATTTCGCATTACAGGACACCTGTAAAAAACCTGATACTGGGTGGTCATTGGGCAGAGCTCGGTGGCGGCGTTCCAATCGCGGCCAAAGCGGGAGCGAATGCCAGTCTGCTGATATTAAAAAAGGAAAAACCCCGGGCGTTTCGCCTGCTGGCGGGTTACATGAATAATACGGTGTCGCTTGCATCCATCAATGGAAACGAATGTTTTTACCCCTATAATAATTCCTGGATCAGGCCAAAAACCCCTGCGGAATCCTGCGCTCAGCAGCCCGGGGAAGTAGTACTCTGAAGAAACGATGGTATAATGATCATATCCTGTACAGTCGGGTGAACCCAGCTTTCTTTATCTGGATTATTTGATTAATTTTAAAACACTGAGGCGAAATTAATATGCGCATACCGTTCGTCAGATGGTTGAAATTTTTGATCCTGGGGATCATCCTTTCAGGCCCTGTTTCCTGTTCGAAAAAGGATCAGCCGGGTCAGGCATCCCTGGCCGGCATAGAGAGCTTTAGTTTGTTTCCGGGGAAGGATATTTTAAATATGGATCAATCCCGGCATTGGATTTCCGTACGGGTTCCTGATTCGGTTCATTCAGGTGCGTCACTGGCTGCCGGCTTTACACTCACAACGGGTGCCGTCCTTTCCTTAGATGGCCTGAATCAACAAAGCGGTATTACCAGAAACGATTTTGAAAATGATTTGCATTATACGGTTACTTCTTCAGACCGCCGGATTGAACAGGGCTGGACTGTTCAGGCTTTCAATAACGATTATTCACTTTCCTGGGGTCTGGGTCATTTTATCAATAATTATGCGAGCAATGAAAAAAGTTATAACTGGTATATTGATCAGGCAACCAGCGGAAATTTTGCGGCTGTGAATTGCGGACCGGCGTCCGTTACCATGGCCATCAAATGGGCGGATCCTGATTTTACCAAAACAGCATTGGATGCACGAATGACATATGAAGTAAGTGGCGGGTGGTGGTTCACAAATGATATTGACGCTTATTTGACAGACAACCAAATTACTCATGCGATCGTTGCGCTCACAGACAATGCAGATAGTACGGCGGCCATTCTGAAGCAGGAACTAATGAGTCAGCAGATCATCATTCTTTGCCTCGATATGAATCATGTTCGTGCCTCAGCAGATGTGAACTACAGGACAGATAAATTTTATACAACAACCCCTGACTGGGGCCATTTTATTGTTCTGAAGGGATTTAAAATATCAGATGGGGAATTATTTTTCGAGACCTATGATCCTTTCAGTTTCGGACTATTAAATGACGACAATACCCTGAAGGGAATGAACCGGTATTACCGGTTTGAAGATCTTGCGGCAGCCTGCCTTCCCTGGTGGAACTACGCATTCATTATTGCAAAAAAAGGGGAAACGCTAAGTCTGGATGCAGCGAACAGAAAATTAAATGCTGAGCAGATTCCCGCAGCGCATAGTGCTACCAGAATTTTTTAGAAGCATCAAAATTCGGGCACTGATCAGTGTCATCTGACAAAGCCGCCGCTTTAATGGTTACCGATGAATCTTTGAGGTCGAAGAGAAGTAGAAATTGCAGTCATTCGGATTGAACTTCAAAATTATCAGACAAAATTTCAGGTCTTAATTCTGGTTTGATTGTTGGTTTCCTCTCTGAATGATACAGGTAATTGAGCATCCCGATTTTATTGCTTCCAATGACCAGCAGTTGCTGGATGCCTATTCAAGAACAATCACCGGTGTGGTAAGAAACGCTGCCCAGGCAGTGGCGCATGTTCAGGTTCTAAAAAAAACAAAACATCCCCGCAGCGGTAAACTGGTTGAAATGCCGGCTTCCGGTTCCGGTTTTGTTATTTCTACCGATGGTTATATGGTTACCAATCATCACGTGATTGAAAATGCGAATTCTATAAGAGCATCTTTTGCTGATGGGAATGAATTGAACGCCAGTCTGATTGGAGCCGATCCTTCGACGGATATTGCCATATTGAAAGTTTATAAAGAAGATCTTAAACCTTTACAATTTGCAAATTCAGATCTGCTCGAACCTGGTCAGATTGCCATTGCCATTGGAAACCCCATGGGTCTGCAGCATACGGTAACAGCGGGCGTCGTCAGTGCGACCGGCCGCACGCTTAGAGCCAATAATGGAAGGTTAATTGATGACATCATCCAAACCGATGCGGCGTTAAACCCGGGTAATAGTGGCGGACCACTCGTGAATTCTGAGGGGAAGATAATTGGTGTCAATACTGCGGTCATTGCTACGGCCCAGGGTTTATGTTTTGCCGTTTCATCCAATCTCACAACCTATATTGCCGGTCAGATAATCATGCATGGAAAAGTGAAAAGGGCTCATCTGGGTATTGCGGCACAACCCGTGAATCTGACTGCACGCATGATCGGAGCAAATCATTTGCAAACAAAAACCGGCGTGTTTGTATTTGAAATAACAGCAGACGCGAACGCGCAAAACAACCAGTTAAAATTGGGCGATATCATTGTGGAATTTGAGGACAAACCAGTAGCCACCGTCGATAACCTTCATAAATATTTAAACGAAAATGTGATTGGTAAAAAGACTTCGCTGGGAATTTTGAGAGAAGGAAGAAAGCAAATAATTATTGTCATTCCCGGTGAATTGAAATAATCTCCCAGACCGTTTTCACAAAAGACTATCCATTCACTTCTTTTCCGAAATGTCGCATAAATTCATTTTGAGAAATTTAGTTTCGGTAAAGTAAAGTTAGAAAGATTCGTTAAATTTAGGAACATTAAAAACGATTGCCATGAACACTCAATCTATTTACAGGGTTGGCATTGTTCTATATGCCTTAGTTATCGGCTTCTTCGGAGTCAATCACTTTTTAAATGGTACCGGTTTTCAAAACACCATTCCTTCTTTTCTTCCTTATCACATTTTCTGGGTTTACCTTACCGGAGCTGCTTTGATCTTGGTAGCAATTTCATTTTTAACCGGAAAGCGAACCAAACTGGCCGGTTTATACTTATTCGCTTATCTGATCATCATTGTACTGACCATCCATTTACCTGCCGTAATACGTTCGGAAGG
>DASXNJ010000323.1:0-2046 GCA_036495145.1 Puia sp. | reverse complement strand
TAAAACGAGCTTTATTTTTCGTAATCATAATCTTTGTTTTAATGAATGAATATGATGTCTTCTTTGAACCTGTAGTTGACCCATAAACCGGGCCAGACTGGGAAAGTTTGCTGGGGAGATTCTGCTACATTGTGGTAATTTTATCTGGGCCTGTATGTCAAACTTTTGAACCTGACAGTATTTGCTTCTGCGTTTCACAATTGTAGATTTGCAAAGAAATTAACATTGTAAACAATCCATTAAAAACAAAAAATGAATCCAAACAAAGCATTGTGGGAGAAAGGAGATTTCACCCAGATAGCTGACACGATGCGTGACAGTGGTTCGACGCTTGTCAATAAACTGGGGATTAAAAAAGGTGTTAAAGTGCTCGATCTTGGTTGCGGTGATGGCACGACAGCCATACCGGAAGCCCGGCTGGGTGCTATCGTATTGGGTGTGGATATCGCATCGAATCTTGTGGCAGCCGGAAACAACAGGGCAAAAAAAGAAGGCCTGGCCAATTGTTTATTCCAGGAAGGTGATGCAACCGATTTGCACAATCTGAATGATGGAAGTTTTGATCTGGCGATTAGCATATTCGGCGCCATGTTCGCACCAAAGCCATTTGATGTTGCAAAGGAAATGGTTCGGGTTACACGCAAAGGCGGAAAAATAGTCATGGGCAACTGGATTCCCGGCGACCCTACGTTGGTTGCGCAGATATTAAAAATCAGTTCGTCTTACACACCTCCACCACCGGAAGGTTTTATCAGCCCCATGTTATGGGGGATAGAAAATCATATTATCGAACGATTTGGTAATGCAGGTATATCAAAAGAAAATATAGAGCTGAAAAAAGAAACATTTACCTTTAACGCTGATTATTCTCCGATAGAACTGGTCAATACATTCAGGCTATATTATGGACCTACCATGAATGCTTTTGACGCAGCGGAAAAAAACGGCAAGGAAGCCGAATTGCAAAAGGAGCTTGAAACTTTATTCATTTCACAGAATCAAAGCAGGGAACCAGGCAAGACTTCTATCCCGGCAACTTTTATGCTGGTGACGGTTCAATGTTAAAATGAAAAATAAAATATATACCATAGCGATTGAAGTTCCCTATCCTCCCGATATTGTTTTTGGTCATATTAACAAGGTTCCAAAATGGTGGCCCGAAGAATTTGATGGCAAAAGCGGTAAACTCAATGATGAGTTTACATTCAGGACAGGAAAATTTCATTACTCAAAACAGAAGATCGTTGATTTCATTCCGAATGAAAAAGTTGTTTGGCTCGTCACTGAAAGCTTACGTAAAACGGACAACTATGAATGGACGGGCACAAAAATGATTTTTGAATTAATTCCTCAGGATGGCGGGACCCGAATCAACTTTACATACGAAGGCCCGGTTCTCGAAAATGAACAGGAAAGACTTATTCAGATATGTGATATGGTTATAAAAGACAAGCTGTATCATTTTATCATGGAGGGTAATGAAGAGTCTGTATAAGTCTCCTTCCATAAAAATTTAAGCGAATGAAAAAGCAGGATTTTAGTTGCAGCGTCGTAGTGAATACCAGTCCCCAAAAAACTTTCGAAGGCATACTGCAGGTTTCAAAATGGTGGACCAAAGATTTTACAGGAAGTTCCAAGCAAGTCAATGATGAATTTATTATACAGCACGGAGAGGCGCACTATTCAAAACACAAACTAACTGAAATGATTCCCGGGCGAAAACTGGTCTGGCTTATTACAGAGGGCTCTATGAGCTGGCTTCAGGTAAACAAGCACGAATGGGCAAATACGAAAACTATATTTGTATTAACGCCAAAGGGCGATCAGACTTTGATAGAATTTACGCATGAAGGTCTCGTACCGGAGCTGGAGTGTTATTCCAGGGTAAGCGAGGGCTGGGAGACAGTTATCATAAAAAGGTTGTATTTATTTTTAACCACCGGAACAGAACAATCCGTTTAGCGGGCACGTCCTTCTTAAATGTGCAGTTGCTGAAATAATTGCTGATAATTGGGATTTTCGCCATGGTATTGTTTCAGGATTTTC
>DASXNJ010000322.1:0-3440 GCA_036495145.1 Puia sp. | reverse complement strand
AACTCTGCATGTGAATGAGTTATAATAGCCAGGTTGGCATATTCCCCCTCTGCAACTTCCTCGCTGATTTCAATGTTTAACTGATTATTGGGCTGATCCGGCATCGGTAATGTTTCAGCAAAAATAAGATGTCCCCTTCATAAATAGTATTTTCCTATTGCCACTGGACCAAAACCTCTGCTTTTATCTCAGTTTTCCGGTTCCCGGGTATCTCATCCAGCCCGGTCCCAATGGAGGATGCCCCGGGATAAAAAGTCTGTCCCCATTTTATCCAGCCCGACATTTTAAAATGCCCGGCCCTTCTGGTCATTAACCGGCTAAAATCCTGATGAATGTTTATATAATAATGTATACCACGGCCGTAAAAGGATGGCAGTGAAAAATGATAGAGCAGATCAGACTCATAAGCATAAATTCTTGTATTATAATCATCCGTTTCAAACATAGCAGCGGCTATATTGATTGAAAAGCGGGATTTCCGATAGCCGAGACCGCTTATTCCCAAATAACCCCGTCGGTCTGATAATCCCTTAACGGCTATTGAAACAAATTCCATCCTGCAATTAAAATTTAAATTCCGGTTTATATTATAATCTGAAGAAATCCGCCACCGCCGCTTTACCGGCGATAACAATCCATGCGTTGGAACATCTGGCATCGATGCGTTTGCGCCCTTGATTTCATTCTTATATAATAAGATCAGGTTCCAGGATTTATTTGGCTGGTACGAAGCCTGACAAAACAGATCCCTCCCCGCCGAAGGCGCGTCTACCTGATATTTTAGCCAGGGAAAAATGAATAAGTCAAAGTACATATCCAGTAGTAAACCCGCGACAGGCTTCATAGAGAACCCCGAATAAAATCCCTTTTCGTTATTGGGTACCGTATTTTCCGTAAAAGCATCACTGTACAAAGATTGATAGGCGGCAGATATATTGCGATAAAGAAAGCTCATACCGACATTGTCGCTCAGGCTGATCAACATACCCTGCACGAGAGCGAAATGCCGCCACTGATCCATTGCCAGTTCTCCAAACAAATGCATATTTCTGTATGTGTAATAATAATCAATACTGTAGTCGGTAAGTATTGAACCTTTCAAACTATATAAATTATATGGTTCTTCTTTTTTCTGAAAGGGCCGGCTAAATTGAAAATGAATGCAATTCAAACTGATTCCCAATTGTCTCGCTGCATAACGCATATTGACACCCGCAGAAATCTGCCGGTTATTATTTCTGTCAGCCTGTTCCGAAGGGGTTCTGTGATATCCACTTTGCTGGAAAGAACTAAACTGATCTTCTCTTCCTGTCGTATCCGATACCATATTAGTGCTGATGCGTTGGGATGCCAGGAATATATTGCTTTGCCATTTACCTCTTTGCAAATTAATGGCTACACCGCGGTGAAAATTAAATTCTCCGGCTGAATGGTAAGGCCTGATGCATTCTGCTTCTCTTTTAATGGCGAGCGCCTGACTGCTCTTGGTAATTGAAAATGTTTGCCACTGGATTAATCCCTGACCCACGTTTACAGTAAAATCTCCTATGGCAAGAGACCTGATTACCCCAGACTGGCGAAGAAAAAAATGAAATGAATAAAAATCAAATCCATATTTCTGTGAAGACCTGAAAAACGGTTCTCCTGCGTCCTTCTCCCCCGTAAATCCATATGACAGCAATTGTCTGTAGTTATAATTATATCGGATAAAAAAATTCTGGGCCGAACCCTCATAGTAAGAAGCATCCGGACCATTCGGTTTTTCAAATCCTTTTGATTTTTCCAGTACCTGGCCAGCTCTTATTAATATAGAAGCATCACCTCCCGTCCATCGGTCTTTCAGTACTGAATACACAGATTCATCACGTCCGATCCTGACAAACGGAATCAACCGGCGGATTGTTTCAAGGTCCCAGCCCGGTACTGCCTGTAACTCATGTATACTCAACAGGGAGCCCAACAATTTTCTATAGGATATAAAATTTTCTATTTGTAAAGTATTCAGCATATGTAATTGAATAAGTTCATCAGCAGAAGCAGTGTTCAGATTAATGGGGTGCCTGGCGAATACAGAAAGATCCATTTCATAAGCATCATCTGTAGGCTCTGCATTATTTTTCTCTGCCATTATTTCCAATTGTTCTTTCCGGAATTCCGATAAATCCTGTCCCCTGGTTCCTACAGAAAAGATCATAACACCTAATAATAGTACGAGAGATTTTCTTCTTTTCATCTCTTCCTGTTTTTACCTGACCAGAATATTGCAATGCCCGGACTGAATCCCAATACAGATTCAAACATTGTATATATCTGAAAACAAAAACGGTTTTTCTTCCATCCTGATTTGAAATAAATCGCAGATGCCAGACCTTCAATCCCGAATGCGAAAAAGAATTGCTCTCCGTAACGGTACTCTATATAGGCAGTAATATCGACAGGCAAACCTGCATCTTTTTCAACCTTGCAGGATAGGAATAAATCAGGCGTCCATTCATAACCGAATCCCATACTAAAAGCCTGTGGACCTCTTTCCGGATTTATTTTTCCCGCGATACCAAATACAGGTAATTCCAAATCCCATCCTGCTGTGAGGTTCTCCGAAACCCTGAAAGAAATTCCGACCCGCGCAGAACCAAAACCAACAGAACTGTATCCGGCTGCATGATTTATCAGATATGAAAAACCGGTCCCGATTTGCAGGCGCCCCGCATTTTTCCCATAAGCGATCTGCAAGCCCTGTTCGTTGTAATCCGCATCCCCACTCTGTTGCAGTAAAATACCTAAACCTGCATTTCCCCAGGGCAGGCATACCGCCAGTCCGGTTTGAGCCAATTCGTTCAGCATCCATTTTCTTTCACTTACTATTCCGGATTGAAAGCATGAAATTGTCCCCAGGCTGGCGGGATTGGAAACAAATGAAAATGCATCTTTGAAATGAATGCTATACGCACCGGCTGTCACATATGAATTCTCCGCCTGTATATGTGCCACCTGCCCGCGCAGACTCAAACAAATCATTAATCCGTATGCCAAACATTTCAATCGCATCATATCATTCCCGCCAACTCTAAATTAAACCGGCAAGGAAAAGGAAGAGCAGTAAAAACACCCTTCCCGCGGCGTATTAAAACGGGTTGGTTACCTTTGCACGATGCAAATTTTAGATGGACAACTTACTGCCCGGACAATCAAGGATAATCTTAAAATGGAAGTCGCCGCTATGCAAGCTGAAGGGAAAAAAATCCCTCATCTGGCCGCTGTGCTTGTTGGTAATGATGGCGCCAGCGAAACCTACGTCGCTGCAAAAGTGAAAGCCTGTGCTGAAATCGGATTCAAATCCACTATGATTCGATTGGATGATACCATCAGCGAAACCAAACTTCTCTCTGTTATTGAGGATCTGAACGGCGATATGGATGTGGACGGAATCCTGGTGCAGC
>DASXNJ010000321.1:0-9475 GCA_036495145.1 Puia sp. | reverse complement strand
ATACATTGGATGGTAATGCACTCGAAAAACTCCGCGCAGGATTCATTCCGAAACCCGAAACCGGTCCCGCAATAATTACAAAAAGGCAAACCAGAATACCCGCAAATATTCTCGAGTATTTTTTCAGCACCGGATGATTGGTGGTAAACAATACCATACTCATCATGATAAATGAAATGATTAATTCGGTGAAAGCAGCATTGGTTGAACCATATTTTCCAGGCACCGTAACAACATCATATAAAGGGGCGGCTGTTAAATTTTCACCCATCAGCGCAGCCATTATAAATACCGTTGCGGTGCCACCAAAAAACTGAAATAAAATATAAAAAAAAGCATCCCAGCGATTTATTTTGCCGACTCTCAGAAATGCCAGTGTAACTGCCGGATTGATATGAGCTCCGGAAGGACTTGTAAATGGCGAGTAAAAAATATACAAAGCGGTTAATCCCATCATGAGGCCAAGAATACTCTGTCTTGTAAATGCAGAAAAATCTGAAGCGAAATAACCGTTCCTGCCAAATAACAAGGCCGAGAAAAAGCAGGCAGAAATCATGAACATACCCAGTCCGAGGGCTTCCTGAAAATAGAATTTCCGGTTTTTATTGAAACTCATCCTTAAGGCGGATGCGCTGCCAGTTGCCGTTTTAATGCTGATATCAACTGCCCGCATCTGATAAAGAATATGTTTTAATCACCCGCAGAATTTCAGCTACACCCCAGGCCTGGGCTACACAACCCCGGGGGTGATTCGGCGCGTCCCCATCAAATATTTCTGATACGGAGCCGATACAGCCCTCACTCAGATGATAGATAAACCGATTGACTATATTAACGGCTTCCGGTCTGAACGATTCACCTTCACACTTCATGCCTGCATCTATGTAAGGCCCCAGAAGCCAGCTCCATACCGTCCCCTCATGATAAGAGGAGTCGCGCGAAAAGGCATTTCCACCATAATGACCTTTGTAATTTGAATCGTCCGGGGACAGAGACCGCAATCCGACGGCAGTATATAATTTTGAACGAAGAATATTCATGACAGATTTCCCTTTTTCCCCGTCTGTCAAATGAAAAGGCAAACTAAGGGCAAATACTTGATTTGGTCTGATGCTAAAATCAGGTTTTCCTTCGGGATCAATCACGTCAATCAGATAATTTCCTTCCGTAAACCAGAATTTCTTTTCAAAACTATTTTTAGCCTGCTCTGCTTTCCCGAAAATATCCCTGGCTTCATCAGTTTCCCCATTCATGGCAAGGAGTGTTGCGAATATTTTCAGTGCATTGTACCATAGTGCCTGAATCTCCACCGGCTTTCCCGTTCTCGGGGTAACCACCCAGTTTCCGATGCGTGCATCCATCCAGGTAAGCTGCTGTCCCGTTTCGCCGGCATATAGGAGACCATCATTGTCGACATGAATATGATACCGGGTGCCTTTAAAATGCCATTCAATGATATTTTTCAGGACAGGAAGAATTTCTTTCAGAATAAATTTTCTGTCATTGGTTTTTAGAAGATAAGAATAAACAGCATTAAAGTACCAGAGTGTTCCATCCACATTATTATATTCCGGGGGTTCATTATCGTCCAGGAAACGATTGGGCAACATACCCTCACTCACGGATTTTGAAAACACATCAATAATTTTTCTGGCATCTTCAAATCGACCGGTTTCCAGACAAAGCCCCGGTAACGAAATCATTGTGTCACGACCCCAGTCTGTAAACCAGTGATATCCCGCGATGACAGTTTTCAAAGCGACAGACGGTCCTCCGGTTGTTTCAGCAGGAATTTCGCGTCTTACGACAAACTGATCTGCAGCCAGAGTCAACTGTTGTGTAAGGTCGCCGGAGATTCCTCTCAACAGAGATAATTTGCGTTTTTTTTCCGTTTCAAATAGACTGGCTGGGTTTTTTCCTGTTGGATCATCTGTAGAGATAATAACCTGTAGAGTGTCTCCGTCTTTAAGCTGAACATTAAATACCCCGTGGTTAAAGAGGTCCTCCTCATAATCCAGCCCCCGGTATTTTTCCTGCAGATAATTAAAATGATAATACCATTTATTCACCGGTTGATAGGTAGCGCCCGGTACCGATATAAAAATATCCGGTGCTCCACTGTATGGCTGGTTATGAAATAATCCGTTTTTGAAAGTTACATCCCAAAAAATATTATTATAGGCGTGCTGTAATTGATGATAACCTCTGGCGGCGACCAGGGGAAGTAGTTGCAGGGTAAATAATTTTTCTGCTTTCAACACTTCATACCGTATTAGTGTCGTGTTCTCGCCATTTACCATCGCAATGGTTTTACGAAGCCTGATACCGCCGGCTTCATAAATCCATTCAGGAAATAAGTCTTTCTTAAAAGAAGTCAGATATTGAAATCCTGTGGGTGATAGCGTATCGCCATAATCATTCGTGCTTAAATTGAACATCTGGTTGTCGATGTGAATGCTTTCATCCAGTTTGGAAACCAGTAGCATGCGTTCAGCAGGAGGCCTGATCGCCGCCATCAGTAATCCATGATAACGCCGCGTATTGCATCCGGACAAACTACTGCCCGACCAGCCACCGAGCCCGTTGGTTTCCAGCCATTCCCATTGACAACTCTCAGAAAAATCCTGCAGCGATATTTTATCCTTGTGTAACAAACAGGCGATTTGGCTAAAATTACTTACTTTATATAAAGTTATAGGGTTGATCAGCATTCAATTGTCGCTCATTTTACAAACTTTGTAAATCTCCGTTTTGAAGAATTTAACCGTTGCTTGTGTTTTCTTTTTGATAATGACATCCTGTCAAAATCAAAATAGTTTTAAGTTTTCGCCACCTCCGGCGACAAAAGATGATACAGTACTTAAACCTGCCATCGTTTTATCTGACAGTGGCTGGATTTCGTTGTCAGATGGAGGTTCACTCAGCGACTGGCATACCTATGGCAGAAAATCAGCCGGATCAGCCTGGAACACGGATAGTTTTTCCATCCATTTAAAACCTGGTTTGAAGAACGGATATCAGACGAAGGGTGGCGGAGATTTGATAACCAATGATACATACGGCAATTTCGATCTGAAGCTGGAATGGAAGATCGCACAAAAAGCAAACAGCGGCATCATGATATTCGTACAGGAAGATACAGTGAAATATAAAGAAACCTGGAACACAGGTCCCGAAATGCAGGTTTGTGACAAGGACAGTAATGAAGATGCACATAGTCCAAAACACGAAGCCGGCGATCTTTATGATTTGATTTCATCAACCGAAATGTCAGCAAAACCTGCATTGGAATGGAACCAGGTTGAAATTGTAAGTAATAATAACCGGCTAGACCTCTATTTAAATGATGTGCATATTATTTCAACCGCATTATGGGATGATCACTGGAAAAAGCTGATTGCGGCCAGTAAATTCAATACCATGCCAGGTTTTGGCAGTTTTCATTCCGGCCATATCGCCTTGCAGGATCACGGAGAAGAGGTCTGGTACCGGAAAGTTAAGATTAAAAAAATTCAATAGAGATACTGATCATTTCAACTCAAAAAATGCAAACGTCGCTTCTGTCCCTCCTTTATTTTTTACTTCAATGGACGTTCCGGAAGAAACGTACAGAAAATCTCCTTTTTTTTGGAAGTCTTTTTTATTTGCCTGAACGGAACTGACGGAATCTTTTAACAGGATCATGAGAACATCGGCCCTGCCGGCTGCTATCGAAATATCGGTGGCCGGACTCAAATCCAACCGGTATGCCCTCACCGGTTTTTCGTCGAACAGAAATGTAAACGGAGCCTGTTTTACAGGTCCGTCAATCGTTATATAATTTTTATTTGTCAGCTCAATATCCATCACATGAAATTCGGAACTGTCGCTATTCCAGACACGATGAATGCGGGGTTTTACATAGAAACCTTCGAACCACATGTCTCCGAAATGAGGAATAGGTGATTTCGAATGATCCTCTTCACTGATTACCTGGGAACCCGTTTTTACATTGTGCAGGATCAAAAATACCGAGGGAGTTGCATGAATATGAAACAGGGACGTGTCGCCCGGCGGAATATGGACATCCAGTAGGCGGACATGATCATTTTCCAGAATTTTATGATGTCGTGACTCCTGACTTACCGGAATCTGGGCCACGCAAACAGCATGCAAGAGAAGACAAAGTGCAATGGATATCCCATGTTTTTTCATAAAGAAATATTATAATCGCCCGGGTTCTACCAAGTTAATCAGGGTTTTATGAATTAATGCAAAAAATTTATATCATCCGCCGGATTTTATGCCACTCAAATTTGTAGCTTGCCAGTGACTGCATCCACGAGCACGAAAAAGTTTCCTCATGGATTAAAATAACGGGGATATGTTCCATGTGCATGCTTTTAACCCTCATCCCTTGCTCAGGAATTGTGTTGATTCCTATCTGCTCATTTCTGCAGATCAGCCACAGGGTTTTATTGAAAATATTTTTTTCCCGCAGATTACGCAAAGTCTGGTTTTTGGATTGGATCAGCCAGCTACTGTATATGACTGTAACCGTTTGGAATTCAGCGCCACTCATTTTATAATCGGCCCGAATGATATTTCCTGCCGGATCAGGATGTTTCCTGGGATGAGTAAGATGGTCATCCGGTTTAATGCTGGCGGTCTCCATAAGATATTTCAATTGCCTGCCCAGCAATTTGTAAATCGCAGTCAGGATGCCGTTAAAGTTCTCGGAAGACAAATCACCGAAATCAGTCATCAGTTAAAGGATAGAAATATTGCCGGAAAAATTGATCTCATGGATGAGTGGCTGATCGGACAAATGAAACTGCCTAAAAAGCCGCAACGAAATATTGATGATGCGATTCGTCTGATCGAAAACCGCGGGGGAAATATTTCACTCAGGGAATTGGAGGAAGCCACTTTCACAACAAAACGCACACTGGAAAGGCATTTTCTCGAACAGGTCGGTCTGCACCCCAAAAGTTTTTCACGCCTGGTGCGTTTCTGTGCGATGATCCATTATCTCGAATCCAATGTGAATGTGAAATGGCAGAATCTGGCGGAAATATTCGGCTATTATGACCATAGCCATTTAATCCATGAATTCAAAACACTCACCGGCGGGTCGCCGCATCATTTTTTTTCAGAGAAAGCATCGTTTGAACGAATCATGCAAATCTGAATTTTGTCACTTTTTTCCAACAAAAATATCCTATAGTCAGATTAGGTTTGCTAACCGGTTTTAAAATTGTTACCAGCCGGATTTAACCATTAAAACTTTATCATATGTCGAATAATCGAAACGCCAACAGACGCAATTTCATCGGGAAAGTCACAGGTGCTGCCGCCCTGATGGGAGTTGCTTCCCTGGTCAATCCGGCCAAAGCAAACGAAAGCTTAAATGTTTTTTCAGGCAATGCAGCAGATCCCGACGAGTGGTTTAACGGGGTGAAAGGAAAACACCGGATCGTATTTGATTGTACTGAACCAAAGGAAATATTCCCCTTTGCGTGGCCCAAAATATATATGATGACCAATGCGGCAACCGGAGCACCCGATTCTACCGCCGTAGTCGTATTAAGACATGCCGCTATGTGCTTTGCTATCCAGGACAGTTTGTGGGCAAAATATAAATTCGGCGACATATTTAAAGTTACCGATCCCCAAACAAAAGCGTCTGCATTAAGGAACCCGTTCTGGAAGCCAAAACCGGATGATTTTTCGGCTCCCGGAATAGGTGTGGTTCCACTGGACATTCCTGGACTTCAGGCATCCGGGATTATGTTTTGTGTCTGCGATATGGCCATGACGGTTTACAGCGCTGTTGTTGCAGGAATGACAAAACAGGAAAATGCCATAGTAAAAAAAGAATTTCTGGATAATCTGATTCCGGGTATTCCGGCCATGCCTTCCGGCGTCTGGGCAGTAGGAAGGGCGCAGGAACATGGATGTGGCTATTGTTATGTCTGATTATAATATAGCCCTGCAAAATAATCGCCCCCTATGACGCGGAAATGGCTATTGGTTTCAGTGCTGCTGTTGTCGGTACTGCTGCTGTTGCTTGAACGCCGGGAAAAGGCCAAAAAGGCAAATGAAAACCGGCAGAAAGCATTGCTTTCTCAAAAAGAATTATTGTGGGTAGCACCAGATTCTAATTCTATCCCAAATGATGAATATGGTGACCTGATTCGTTATGGTAAAAAACTGATCAGCCACACCTCTCATTTTATCGGACCCCGGGGTGCATTAAATAAAAACGCCAATGGGATGAATTGCCAGAACTGTCACCTGGATGCTGGCACCAGGGCATGGGCTGGAAATTTTGGTGCTGTTGCTTCTCTCTATCCCCGCTTCAGCGACCGGAGAGGTTCAGCAGAAACCATAAACCAGCGAATCACAGATTGCTTCGAAAGAAGCATGAATGGCAAAGCACCGGACAGCAATAGCCGGGAGATGAAAGCAATGAACGCATATATCAGTTGGGTCGGGAAAGATGTTTCAAAAGGGAAAAAACCACCTGGCGCCGGACTTGAAATACCCGCGTTTATCGAAAGGCCGGCTGATCCGCAAAAAGGAAAGATACTATATCAACAGAAATGTCAGAGTTGTCACGGATCAAATGGAGAAGGACAACCTGACTCGATTTCAGAATATCGCTACCCGCCACTGTGGGGCGAACACAGCTATAATACTGCCGCGGGTCTTTACCGGCTTACGAAATTTGCTGGATTCGTAAAAGACAATATGCCCTTCGGAAGTAATTACACAAATGAACAGTTAAGTAATGAGGAAGCCTGGGATCTGGCCGCATTCGTGAACAGCCAGCCACGTCCCGTTAAAAAATTCAATCAGGACTGGCCGAATATTTTATTAAAGCCTGTCGATCTGGCTGACGGGCCATTTCCCGATTCTTATCCTGCGCTTCAACACAAATACGGTCCCTTTGCTCCAATTGCAAAAGCAAAAAAAAACGTGGTGGTAAAATAATCCGCGGACCCGGAGATTTGGAAACTAAGTTGCGATCCTTTAATATTTTCAGAAACGAAAGATAATTCAACCGGCAAAAAAAATGCTTGTTTCATTATACGCCAGGGCTACGGCGGATCATGAGCCAGTTTTCTGATTGCATTTCAAATTTTATTTCTCCCCTGCCATGAATACCCGCCTCAACCCAACCGGCTTTCTTATAAAATGAAACGGCCCTTGTGTTCGGAGAAGTGCCCAGCCAGACTTTCTTTTTACCCTGTGAAAAATACCAGTCGAGCATAAGATCATGCAATTTTCTTCCCACGCCCCTTTTTTCAAAAAGAGGATCCACAAATAAAGCCCAGATATTATCATCCACCAGGTCAGCAATTGCAAACCCAATGATTTTCTCCTCCCATTCACAAACCCATCCCTTGCCACGGTCGACAAGATAGGTTGCGCAATCCTTGTCTGTTACCAGGGCTGGGTCTGATAAAATATTTTCCCTCACCGCATGACGAAGTATCTGGATCTGAGGGATATCCAGAATAGTTGCCTCTCTGAATGCCATCTTTAGCTGTAAATTAGCCTGCATATTAAAAGTTGGATATGCTTTGTTTATTTACAACGAGCCGACTAAAAATAAGAAATTTAAGAGAATCAGATTTGGACGACTTTCATCTGTATAGGTCCAATCCCGATGTCACAAAATATCAGGGCTTCGATACATATACAAAAGAACAGGCAAAGTCGTTTATTGCGGATCATCAAAATAAATTACTCATCATTCCCGGCGAATGGATTCAATATGCCATTGAGAATATCAGCAACCACCAACTGGTGGGAGATTGCGCCATCTATCTTCATCCATCTGATTCAAGGATCGCCGAACTGGGAATCAGCATTTCGCATTTACACCAACGGCAGGGATATGCAAAAGAAACCATGCTTGGCCTGATGGATTTTCTGTTTTCAAAGAAAGGAATTCACCGGATCGAAGAAACGGTGGATGTTGAGAATCTGGCTTCTATCCGAATGATGGAAAGTCTCTCTTTCCGTAAGGAGGCGCATTTTATCGAAAACACTTTCTTCAAAGGGAAATGGGGCAGCGAATTTCAGTTTGCTATGCTGCGGCGTGAGTGGGTGGCACTCAAAAATAAACAGGATATATTCTGAATATGGAATCATCCATTTTTCTACTTTTCCTTTTCTCTTAGATTTACTTACTGCCTTGGGAAAATTCTTCTTTCTGAATACATACCCTTTGCAAACGGCTGTTTTAATATTCAGATGTTTTTATTTTTCATTTTAAATCTTCATCCGAACGAAAACTTCTGGTCTTCGCAGGGGTGATGTTTTTACCCATCAATCAATTACCTCCCTTACAATCAACGGTTTACGGTTAAATAATTAGGAATGTTTTGTGCATCTCCAATACTAAATAATTCGGAATAACCGTTTTAGTAGCGGCCATTGGCCAATTAAAATCCTTTTGTATGAAAAACCGGGCAATTTATAGTCTGATTATACTTACCTGCTACTCCTGCAGCTCAACTAATTTAATGTCGCTAAGCGTTTTGAAACCAGCTCCTGTTTCCATCCCCGCGAATATTAAAACGGTTGCTCTCGTAAACAGGAGCAAGGCCTCCAACGAATCGCAAACGCTTGACGCCATTCATAAAGCAATTTCTCTGGAATCCAACGACCTCCAGCAGGCCGGCGCAAAAGGCAGTCTGCGTGGTCTGAATGATGAGCTGATGAAAAATACGCGGTTCACTGAAGTAAAACCGCTGAGCACTGATTTGAGATCCTTTGGAGCCGGAATATTTCCAACGCCCATGCAATGGGATTCGGTAGAAAAAATATGCAGGGAAAGCAATACGGACGCCCTTTTTTCTCTTGAACTTTTCGATACGGAAACGAAACTGAATTATGCAGCCAGTCCAACGCAGGTAAATCTGGGCGTGACCAGTCTTCCTGCTATCGCGCATTCGGTAAATATGACCACATTCGTAAAAACCGGCTGGAGGATATATGACCCATCTACCCGGACGATATTGGATGAATTTATTATTGGCCGGGATGTTTCATTTTCGGGCTCCGCCATCAATCCTGCTGTGGCAGCTTCATCTTTGATAGGCCGTAAAGAAGCCGTTACCGATGTAGGCATCAAAGCGGGTGAAGCATATGCCGCCAGAATCCTGCCTTACTGGATCCGGGTTTCGAGGGATTATTTTGTGTCTGGAAATGAAAATTTCAAAACGGCAAAAAGAAAAGCACAATCGGGAAACTGGGACGGAGCCGCTGCAATCTGGCTACAGGAAACAAAAAATACGGATGGAAATTTAGCAGGAAGGGCCTGTTACAATATGGCCATCATCTCAGAAATAAATGGTGATTTGGATGGAGCTATACAATGGGCCCAGAAATCATATGAGGATTATAGAATTCGCCTGGCGCTGAATTATCTTAATATTCTGAAATACCGGGAAAATCAGAATGAATTACTGAAAAACCAAAC
>DASXNJ010000320.1:0-6676 GCA_036495145.1 Puia sp. | reverse complement strand
TACCCATTGTTCATTTTCCAGGTACCAGTCAATTGTTTTATCAAGTCCTTCCTCAAATTGCAGGGAGGGTTTCCATCCTAATTCCTCGTTGAGTTTCCTTGCATCAATGGCATATCGCATATCGTGTCCCGGTCGGTCTTTCACAAAACTGATCAGTTTCTCTGATTCGCCGGGTTCCCGATCCAGTTTTTTATCCATCATGCGACAAATTAGATAAACAATATCAAGATTTTTCCATTCATTCAGGCCGCCTATATTGTATTTTTCTCCGGTTCTTCCATTATGAAAAATGACATCAATTGCCAGCGCATGGTCATCCACATAAAGCCAGTCACGAATATTTTCTCCCTTGCCGTATACGGGTAATGGACGTTTGTTTTTAATATTATTGATCATCAGTGGTATCAGTTTCTCCGGAAAATGATGAGAGCCGTAATTATTGGAACAATTTGAAATGATAACGGGAAGACCGTAGGTATGATAATATGCCATAACGAAATGATCAGAGGCAGCTTTCGATGCAGAATAGGGAGATCTGGGGTCATAAGCGGTCGATTCGGTAAACAGACCTTCTTTGCCCAGTGAACCGTACACTTCGTCCGTAGAAACATGGTAGAAAAGTTTTGTCTCCCGGTGTCCGCCCCATTGTTTCCTGCAAACATTCAGGAGGGTACAGGTTCCCATCACATTCGTTTTTACAAAAGCCAGCGGATCTGCGATAGATCGGTCAACGTGGCTTTCGGCTGCGAGATGTATAACCGCATCAAATGAATATTTTTCGAATAATTCATTCATAGCGTCCTGTTCGGTAATATCTCCTTTTTCAAAAATATAATTGGGAAATGACTCCACGTCCCTGAGGTTTTCCAGATTACCTGCATAAGTGAGCGCATCCAGGTTGATGATCCGGTACTCGGGATATTTGGTTACAAATAAACGAATCACATGGGATCCGATAAACCCGGCACCACCGGTAACGAGTATGGTTTTTTTATATGAATTCATATATAAGAATTTGTCGGTTTGGAAATTGACAAACGCCAATGCTGTTTGTTTTCTGAACACCAAAACTTTGAATTTCCAAACGCTTTATGTGCTTTTAAATTCTTTCGGTTCTTTAAACCATTCTTCCGGAGATAATGATTTAAAATATTCATAAGTAATTCTCAGGCCTTCTTTTCTGTCTACAATCGGTTCCCAACCGAGTATTTGTCTTGCTTTCGTAATATCCGGCTTGCGTTGTTTTGGATCATCGGCAGGCAGGGGTTTATAAATAATTTTACGATGGGTTCCGGTGATCGCAATCACTTCCTCTGCAAATTCTTTCAGTGTAATTTCCGAAGGATTACCAATATTAACCGGCAGTGAATAGTCACTCATCAGTAACCGGTAAATGCCTTCAATAAGATCATCCACATAACAAAATGAACGGGTCTGGCTCCCATCACCAAAAACCGTAAGATCCTCATCCCGTAAAGCCTGGCCGATAAATGCAGGCAGGGCACGACCGTCATTCAACCGCATTCGGGGGCCATAGGTATTAAAAATCCGCACAATCCTTGACTCCAGATGATGAAAACTATGATAGGCCATAGTAATGGCCTCCTGAAATCTTTTAGCCTCATCATATACACCCCGGGGACCAATCGGATTTACATTACCCCAGTATTCTTCTGTTTGGGGATGAACCAGCGGATCGCCATAAATCTCCGAAGTGGATGCAACCAGTATACGCGCTTTTTTCGATTTCGCCAGGCCAAGACAATGAAGGGTCCCCAGTGATCCGACCTTCAGTGTCTGAATCGGAATTTTCAGATAATCTATCGGGCTGGCAGGAGAGGCAAAATGCAGAATATAATCGAGGGTACCCGGTACATGGATATATTTGCTTACATCCTGATGATAAAATTCGAATTGCTCTAATTTGAATAAATGCTGGATATTTTTCAGATCTCCGGTAATCAGGTTATCCATTCCAATGACATGAAATCCCTCCTTGATGAAACGGTCACAAAGATGAGAACCTAAGAAACCAGCCGCACCAGTGATGAGTACCCGATTTCTTGTCATGCCTTAATTTTATGATGACGATTATTTGATGGGACGGCAGTTGCCCGTCCAATGCTGACATAATAAAATCCCAGTTCCCTGATCGCATTCAGGTCAAACAGATTTCTGCCATCGAATATTACTTTATTCTTCATGGAAGTAACCATTTTCAAAAAGTTCGGCGTTCGAAACTCATTCCATTCTGTTGCAATAATCAGTGCTTCCGCTTTTTCCAGTACATCATATTGATTTTCGCCGTATTTCACTTTTTCGCCAATTTGTTTTTTTACATTACTCATGGCTTCCGGATCGTATACTGAAACAGTGGCACCTTCGCTGATTAGTGCGTCGATGATATACAGGGCAGGCGCTTCCCGTATGTCATCAGTATTGGGTTTGAAAGCAAGACCCCAAAGCGCAAAATGTTTTCCTTTTAGTTTGCCCTTGAAATAGTCTTTTATTTTTGGAATCAGATGCATTTTCTGATCCTCATTGACTTCCATCACTGACTTTAGAATTTTAAATTCGTAATCGACCTGATCGGAAGATTTGACAAGTGCCTGTACATCTTTGGGGAAACAGCTGCCACCATATCCGATACCCGGGAATAAAAAGCGCTTGCCGATGCGTTCATCACTGCCAATGCCCCGGCGTACCATGTCGACATCCGCACCCATGCGTTCGCAGATTTGTGCGATTTCGTTCATAAAAGAAATCTTGGTGGCAAGGAAGGAATTTGCAGCATACTTGGTCAGTTCAGCCGACCGCTCATTCATGAAAATGATCGGATTTCCCTGCCTGACGAAGGGATTATATAATTCTTCCAATATCTTGCGTGCACGATCGGAAGAGGTCCCGATCACTACCCGGTCAGGTTTCATGAAATCTTCCACGGCAACGCCTTCTCTCAAAAATTCGGGATTTGAAACAACATCAAATCCTCCTTTATAATTAGCAGAAATGGCTTTATGCACCTTTTCAGCTGTACCTACAGGAACTGTACTTTTATCAACGATTACTTTATAGTCCTTCATCAGTTTCCCAAGATCCCCAGCCACCCCAAGCACATAACGCATGTCTGCCGACCCGTCGGCACCCGGAGGTGTTGGCAGGGCAAGGAAAATAATCTTTGCGTCCCTGATGCCAACTGCCAGATCAGTGGTAAACTTCAGCCTTTCTTCCTTCAGATTTCTAAGAAATAATTTATTCAGGCCTGGTTCATAAATGGTTATTTCCCCTTCGCTTAATTTTTTTACTTTATTCACGTCTGTATCAATACAAATGACGTCATTCCCGGTTTCAGCAAAACATGTTCCGGTAACGAGTCCAACGTAACCAGTTCCAACTACAGCAATTTTCATTCTAAGTAATTCGGTTTAATTGACAGATAAGATTAATTAAGGAATTCCAAAACACTGTTACATATAAAACTTAACTGTTCCTCTTCCAGTTCAGTATGCATGGGCAATGAAATTACCCGCTGCGTGAGCCAATCGGTAACTTCCAGTTTCTGCAGATCAGAATGAAAAGTGGCGAACATATTTTGTCTGTGAGCAGGCACAGGATAATATATCATGGATGGAATTTTCTTCGTCGCGAGGTGTTCGTTTAATTTGTTCCGGTCAGCTCCTTCGATGATCAATGTATATTGATGAAATACGTGTTTGGAATAAGGTGCTCTGAAAGGAATTTTTATTTTTGGATGGCCCGAAAAAGCCCGGTCATAATAATCGGCAGCTGCTATGCGTCTGTCAATATATTCGTCGAGCAAAGGTAATTTGACATTTAATATGGCTGCCTGTATCGTATCGAGCCGGCTATTGCATCCTACGATTTCGTGGTAATATCTTTTTATCTGTCCGTGATTGGCAATCATTTTAAAGATCTCTGCCAGCGAGGAATCCCTGGTAAAAAGGGCGCCGCCGTCACCATAAGCCCCCAGGTTTTTTGACGGGAAAAATGAAGTGGTACCGGCTGTTCCGATCGTACCTGTTTTGTGTTTTTTCCCATCCGGAAAAGTATAATCGCCCCCGATGGCCTGCGCATTATCCTCTACTACTTTCAATCCATTTTTTGCCGCGATATCCATAATTTCTTTCATGGGTGCAGACTGGCCGTAAAGGTGAACAGGCACAATTGCCCTGGTTTTTTTAGTAATTTGTTTTTCTATTGAATCCGGATCGATGCAAAATGTTTTTGAATCCACATCTGCAAATACAGGTTTCAATCCCAGTAATGCGACCACTTCTGTGGTGGCTATGAAAGTAAAAGACGGTGTAATTACTTCATCACCTGGTTTCAGTCCAAGGCCCATCAGTGCAATTTGTAATGCATCTGTACCATTTGCACAGGGAATTACATGTTCAATGCCGAGGTAATTTGATAAACTTTGGGCGAAATCAGTAACCGGTTTGCCATTTATGAAGGCTGTTGAATCCAAAACCTCATGAATCGCCTGATCCACTTTCTGTTTAATTTTTGAGTACTGACCTTTCAGATCAACCATTTGGATAGGCTGCATACGCTCTTTATTAACGGGCACAAACCTACACTAAAATAATGGTATATGCAATGACTCAATCAGTTATGAATGGTTGGGGAAAGGATTACATTTGCTTCAGAATCACTTAACCCCCGGGTATTGACCATCCTTTTATATAATCTCTTTCTCTGGCTATACAAGTCATGTATCCGGATAATTTCTCCCTGGAATCCAAAAGCCGCCGCCTGGGTTAAAGGAAGACAGAAAGTTTTCAAATCGATTCGCAATGCGGATATTCAGGGCGGTCAACGGGTCTGGATGCATTGCGCCTCCCTGGGAGAATTTGAGCAGGGCAGACCGGTCATTGAATCACTTCGGAAACTTCATCCTGATATTACTATTATCGTTAGTTTCTTTTCTCCATCCGGTTACGAAATCAGAAAAAATTATGCGGGAGCTGATCACACCTTCTATCTGCCCATGGATTCCGCCGTTCACGCCAGAAGATGGGTCGAACTGATAAAACCGGATATGGTTCTCTGGGTTAAATACGATTACTGGTACTATTATTTGCGGGAACTTCGCATGAGGAAAATTCCGGTTTTACTGATCTCACCGCTTTTCCGCCCGGATCAGCCTTTTTTTAAATGGTACGGAAATATTCACCGGTTGATGCTGGATAGTTTTCATGCTTTTTTTGTTCAGAATGAGGAATCAAAAAAATTACTGGAAACTTTGGATATTAAACAATCTGTATTTGTAAGTGGTGACACACGCTTTGACCGTGTGATCGATATAGCTGAAGCCTTTGAACCTATTTCTTTGATTGCTGATTTCTGTGGAAATCACCCTGTGATTGTTGCCGGCTCTACCTGGGAAGAGGATGAAGAAGAACTGGACCACTACGCAAAAACACATCCGGAAATCCGATTCATTATTGCACCCCATGAAATTGAAGAAGACCATCTGAAGGGTATTGAATCTTTATTCGGAAATACCATCCGCTACTCAGCATTGGAAAACCAACCGTCAACCGTCAAGCGCCAACTGTCAACTGTTAATGTTCATCACAATGTACTTATCATAGATAACATTGGCATGCTCGCCAGACTTTATTATTATGCCACAGTCTGTTATGTGGGTGGTGGCTTTGGCGATGACGGCGTTCATAATGTTCTGGAAGCTGCTGTTTACGGTAAGCCGGTGATAACAGGACCCGTCATTGATAAATACATCGAAGTGATGGAGCTGGCTGATGTGGGAGGAGTAATTATTGTCGATAATGCCCTGGAAGTTGAGTCCGTATTCAGCCGGTTATTGAATCATGAAGAAGAATATGCTTTTCATGGAAATGCTGCCCGGGATTTTGTTTATGCAAGAAGGGGCGCTACAAAAAAAATTATCAGATATATTCAGGAAAATCGTCTTCTGACGAGTTGATAGAAATGTTGAACGATGTCCCGGGAATCGTCCCACCCCAATTTTATTTTCAATTCACGTTCCATCCAGTATTGGGCTTCGGGTAAAATGCGAAAATTATTGATGGTCTTGATACTACGTTCATACATGGGTTCATCGCCACGGAATAACTCATTGATGAAAACAAAACGGTCATTCACACCAATCGCTTTCCGAAGTTCCTTTACAGGTGACCCCTTTAAAACAGAGCCCAATTCCGATTGACTGCCGGGTTTAAGACGGTCGTTGATTGATTTACCGCCATTTCCGATCAGATCATTTAACTCCCGGTTATTTGGCTGGTGAGAAAGGGTGGGAACCTCAATCAAAGGATCGCCTCCCATCCAAACCTGGTGACCTTCCGGTACATTCTGAATGATTTCTTCAACTACGCGATGAGAGATATTCATTGACGGCATAACAATGGAAACAGCCGGGTTTTTTTTGCCCGTAATGTTTACCGTATGCATCGTAGTCAGTTCGGCTTCGATCTGTTTTAAGGTGACAAGCATTTGAAGCGCACTTTCGTTTTGTTCGCATTGTTCATTTAACTTGCTGATGAGTTGTTGCAATTTTTCCATTGTGCACTTAAGTAGTAATCATACCGGTTACATAAAATTAAAGCAAATATTTATCCAAATTCTGTCGGACCATGTTTATCGAGCCTGCCATACAATTTGATCGTCG
>DASXNJ010000319.1:0-23234 GCA_036495145.1 Puia sp. | reverse complement strand
CGGACCAAAACATATTCGAATTATTATCGTCTCGGTGTTTTTATTTTTATGTTCATCTACCAGTTTACCGGAAGTTATTTTTTTAATGTAGCGGAGTATGCTATCTGGGCTTTGGCGTTCAGCCAGGTGTTTAAGGAATTCGATCGGAAAAATATCCTGAAAAAAAACCGGATATGAAAATCGCATTCATTTCAAGAGCATCATTGTTCAGCGATAAGGGAGGCGATACCATTCAGCTTATCAATACAGCGGCGGAATTAAGAAAACAAGGCGCTGATGTAGATATTTTTCTGGCTGATCAAAAACCCGGATACAGCGGTTACGATCTCCTTCATTTCTTCAATATTATCCGCCCCGATGATATTCTTCCGCATATAAAACCAAACGGTATTCCTTTTGTTGTATCAACCATTTTTGTAGATTATTCTGAGTACGAAAAAAAGGCGAGAAATGGTCCATCCGCGTTCTTGTTCAGATACCTGTCACCAAACCTGATTGAATATCTGAAAGCATTAGCGAGATTCATGGTAAACGGAGTTAAGATAAAAAGCGGGTATTTTCTGTTTCATGGACAGAAGAAATCCATAAAAAAAATCGTCCGGATGACTCAAATGTTATTACCCAATTCGAAAAGCGAATATGAAAGGCTTTCACTTACTTATAATATTCAGAAAAAATACAGAGTTATACCAAACGGGATTGACAAAATCCTTTTCACGCCACGAACAAACGAGACACCAAGAGAAGAACAATTAATACTTTGTGTGGCCAGAATCGAGGGAAGAAAAAATCAACTGAACCTTATACGGGCAATCGTCAACACACCATATCGTCTGATTCTGATCGGTGCAGTGGCGACCAATCAAATTGATTACTACGAACAATGCAAAAAGGAAGCAGGTCCGAATATCGAATTCATAGACTTCCTTGAGCAGGAATTACTTTTGGATTATTACAGGAAAGCGAAAGTTCATGTTCTGCCAAGTTGGTTTGAAACGACCGGACTCAGTTCGCTGGAAGCCGCAGCCATGGGTTGCAATATCGTAATTACCCGAAAAGGAGATGCCTTCGAATATTTCGAAAACGACGCTTACTACTGCGATCCGGAGTCACCCGATTCGATATTTCAGGCCGTTGATCAGGCTGCCAGGAATAAGACACCAGAAGGACTTTCGAAAAAAATTCTGAATCAGTTTACCTGGGAAATCGCGGCAAAGAAAACGATGGAGGCTTACTTCGAAATTTTTGAACGCAGGTAATGACCCGCATTTACCGCACTTTTTTCATCCAGAATGATCCGGGAACTTCATCCCGCATTTTTCCAAGAACCGGAAGTTTTGAAAATACTTCCTCCGGGTAATGGGCTTTCAAATAATGAAGAGCGCCGATGATTTCAAATGAATCGTTGCAGGATAAAAAAGATTCCAGTATATATTGTTCATTCCAAAACATCACATCATCCACCAGAAGCTCCTTCGGATAATCCCTGGGCGAGTAGATATCATGCACATGTACGATCACTCCTTTCTGTAAAACGGGAAGCAATTCAAGGAATTCAAAAAGCACATCACCCTGCGGACGGACCATATGTGATGAATCGATAAAAAGCATATCATTCTCACCCAGCGATTTAAAAAGGTCTGGCTTCAAATCCTCGACCAACTCCCTGATGATCCGCGCGCCTGTTTTTTCGAGCCAGGGCATTTCATAAGGTTCGACACATATATGGTCTGTCTGGAATTCAGGTTTATCGATCCGGATGTCGCTGATGGCTTTCTGGATCAGGAGTGTTGAATACCCACTCCCGATTTCAATGATTTTTGAAGGCATGAAAGTCCTTACCATACAATACAGATACTCAGCATCGCCAGGCCTGAGGGACGGATTATTATAATAAAAGGACAGAGCATCTTCCGTCTTTTTAAAAGGAATGGCAGACAGTTCAAACTGAAAATGAAAATTACCCAGCAGATCAAGCTGGATTTTATCATTCCATTGAATGCCCGGGAGAAACCGGTCGCGGTCCAGAGACTGTTTTAGGAGCCGGTCGTCAAATAATGGCTCATAGTAATGGTTTGTGATAGGGAATACCCCAACTTTTTTAAAAATCCACTTGCTAACAGGCATATTGACGATCCTCATTTTTCGAATACCAAACAAAAGAAGAGATGCCAGAAAAGTGAATGGAGAAAGTAAAATATCCAGAATGGGATATACAGGCTTGAAAAACTTTCGAAGTTTGTATTTGTTCATCTTAATAACGTAGCAAGTGGGTTCAGGTGATTATCTCACAGTAAGCGCCGGTTCAAAAAAAATAAAGATAACAGATAAGCTCAATATCTGCGATTCGCTCAGTTAAATCAGGGCATCTTATTTTTTTTATCGAAATTGTAAGAAATTAACTGAATTCCGAACCAGTTGAGGTCGTAAATGTTATACTGATTATATGAAGATATTGCTCACTTATTTGAAGCCCTATAAATGGCTGGTGGGGCTTACATTATTCCTGGCTTTTTTAAATACCGGATTTTCGCTGATGGACCCCATCATTCTGGGGAAAATAGTAAACCTTTCGAATGATTATGTACAAGCCAATCATTTACACCAGAGTTTTTCATCTGATCAGTTTTTCTATGCTTTTTCATGGAAAAATCCTGGGGTGATCAATTTGCTTTTACTTTCGATACTTGTTGCCATGATCAGCCGTATCGCCAAAAACTTTCAGGATTATTTCATGAACGTAGTAATGCAAAAATTTGGGGCTAAAGTTTTTACGGACGGCTTAAAACAGGCGATGCGTCTTCCTTATGAAGATTTCGAAGATCAGAGGAGCGGGGAAACATTGGGCGTTTTACAAAAAGTCCGAACAGACACCGAGAAATTTATCAGTTATTTCATCAACGTGCTGTTCGGCGTGATCGTTGGAGTAATCTTTGTTTTTACATATGCTGCGATTTTTATACACTGGAGTATACCTATTGTTTATCTGGTGGGTGTACTCCTACTTACCTGGATCAGCAGTCTGCTGAGTAAAAAAATTAAAATCATTCAGAAAAATATTGTCAACCAAACCACCTCGTTGGCAGGTTCAACTACGGAATCCTTACGCAATATTGAACTTATCAAAAGTCTGGGGCTGGCACAGGAAGAAGTAAACAGACTGAACAACAACACCTATAAAATTCTGGGACTGGAGCTTACAAAAGTAAAACGGATACGCAGTATCAGTTTTGTACAGGGAACTTTTGTGAACACTCTCCGCCAGGTGATACTATTCATTTTAATGTGGCTAATTTTCAGGCATATGATGAGTCCGGGTCAACTCGTCACCATGCAAATTTTTTCATTTTTTGTTTTTGGTCCACTGCAGGATATTGGCAATATTGTACTCTCCTATCGTGAAGCACAGGCCTCCCTGAATAATTTTGAAGTGTTGATGAAAAAAGTCCCTGAACCAGAAGCAGATCATCCTCAACACCTGGGGAAAGTTGAAGAGCTCCGTTTTCAGGATGTTGTTTTTAAACATAAAACGGCTCAGCATTACGCAATAGACAAAATAAGCTTTGATGTGCGCGTAGGTGAAACGATTGCTTTTGTGGGACCATCCGGCTCCGGCAAGTCGACACTCATGAAACTGCTTGTTGGGCTCTACCGGCCACTAAAAGGAAGGATCTTTTATAATAATCTCGATGAAAATTCGATCAATTTTGACGATCTCCGCAATCAGATTGGATTCGTAACACAGGATACTCAGCTCTTTTCCGGTACAATTCGTGAAAATCTCATGTTCGTAAGTCCTGGTTCTACTGAAGCAGATTTAATGGATGTATTGAAAAAAGCTTCCTGTCTCAATTTGCTTGAAAGAGCGGAAAAAGGATTAGAAACGATGATTGGAGAAGGCGGGCTAAAATTATCAGGCGGTGAAAAGCAACGTTTATCCATTGCACGCGCGTTACTAAGGAAACCACGCGTATTAATATTTGATGAAGCAACCTCATCACTCGATTCATTAACCGAAGAAGAAATCACGAAAACCATCCGCCAGGTTTCTTCCCAGAGAAATCAGATCACCATCCTGATTGCCCATCGCTTATCCACGATCATGCATGCAGACCGGATCTATGTATTGGAGAAAGGCAAAGTGGTGGAAACCGGAACCCATGAAAGTTTGAGAGATGAAAAGGGTCTTTATTATGCTATGTGGCGTCAACAGATCGGAGAAAGAAAAAACACCCAGGATATACCTGAATCCGTTATGATCTCCGCAACTTAAATCCAGATCATTGATGGAAAAACTTTCCGTTGTCATTATTTGTTTTAACGAAGAAAAAAATATCGGCCGCTGTATTGATTCCGTTAAAGAAGTAGCAGATGAAATCCTGATTTTGGATTCCTACTCCACCGACCAAACCGTCATCATCGCCGAAAACAAAGGAGCGATTGTAAAACAGGAGGTATTTAAGGGCTTTATTGAAAAAAAAAATAAGGCACTGGAGCTGGCATCCAACGATTATGTCCTGAGTCTCGATGCAGACGAAGCACTGGATCCGCAGTTGGCTGGCAGTATTCGACAAGCAAAGAAGAATTATACGAACCGTGCGTACCGCATGAATCGTTGCAGCAATTATTGCGGCAAATTCATCAGGCATGGAAGCTGGTATCCCGATACTAAAATCCGCTTATTCGACCGAAGAATTGCCGGATGGGGCGGAATAAATCCTCATGACAAAGTTGTTTTCCGGGAAAATATTCAGGTTGAACATCTGAACGGTGATATTCTGCATTATTCCTATCGTAACATTTCTGAACACGTAAACCAAAATAATAAGCTCAGCACGCTGGCTGCAGAATCACTTTATGCTGAAGGCAAAAAAACAAACCTGATAAATATTTTTGGCCGCCCGTTCTGGGCATTTTTGGTAAGTTATATTTTTAGAGCGGGCTTTCTGGACGGATTATTTGGTTTTGTTATCGCCATCCAGATTGCCCATATGACATTCCTGAAACACCTCAAATTATACCTGATCAGTAAATCGGGTAAATAGCAGGTACCTTTGTATAAATTATTGAATATGGCAGAAAAACCGGGGTTTTTGTGGAGTCTTCTGATACAGAAATGTCCAAGGTGCCGCAAAGGAAATATGTTTAACAATCCAAATCCCTGGAATTTAAGATCCACCTTAAAAATGCCAACACATTGTCCTGAATGTGGCCAGCTTTTTGAGCTCGAAGTGGGCTTCTGGTATGGCACGGCTTATATCAGTTATGCAGTTACCGTCCTTTTCTGCGTTCTTAGTTTCTTTCTTTGGTTTCTAACCATCGGCTTCTCCTTAACCGATCAGCGATTCTTCTGGTGGATGGGTATCAATGGTATTTTACTGGTCGTTTTGCAACCCTGGTTCATGCGTTTGAGTCGTGCCATGTACCTGTATTTTTTTGTTGCTTATAACCCTGACTATAAAAATACCGCACCAAAAACCTTTGATTATAAATCGGAGGACTATTTCCTGAGGGAAGAACCACCAAAGCCTAAGGCTTAACGCCTAAAGCGTGAAGATCAATATTCAATCGTCAGCAAAGAACGGCAAACCGCCTATGCCAAACAAAAAAGCCACTCACTATTGATGAATGGCTCTCGGAATCTATGTAAGGGGGTTAGTAAGGGTGAATAACGTAAAATTATAAATATTATTATTCAAAAGTTCATTCAAAGATCTTTTAATTTAAAAAATTCCTTCGGACGTATCCCTTTCTCGGTTTTTTCAAGGCTGCAACATTCATGTATAGGATCATGCTCAAAAAACAGAAAATAGTCGCCGGCAACCGCTTCTTCCAGAAAAATCTTTTTCTCCATTAAAGAAGTCAGCGGGAACATATCGTAAGCCATTACATATGGAATCGGGAGATGTCCGGAAGATGGTAAAAGGTCGGCCATAAAAACAATTGTCTTCCCTTTATAAGTCAACTGAGGAAGCATCATCGATTTCGTATGGCCATTTACAATCCGAATATCAAAATCATCGGCAAAGTGTATTTGCGCCAGATGACTCAAACTTACCAAATTGTCTCCGTCCTTTACCGGCAGCATTTTTAAGCGCCCGCTTTCCTGTATCGGCAGAATATTTTCTTTAAGGAAAGAAGCTTTCTCTCTGTCGTTTGGTTCCGTAGCCCAGGTCCAATGAGAATCATTGCTCCAATAAACAGCATTTGGAAATGCAGGTACCAGTTTCTCCCCCTGCCTGGCAATGGCTCCTCCGCAATGATCAAAATGTAAATGGCTCAGAAACACATCCGTGATATCGTTTCTGTTGAATCCAATCAATTTCAGAGAATCATCCAGATCATGGTCACCATGCAAATAATAGTGACTAAAAAACTTCGCATCCTGTTTATTGCCAATGCCGGTGTCTACGAGAATAAGCCGGTTGCCCTCCTCTATCAGCATACATCTCAAAGCCCAGTTACAAAGATTGTTTGAGTCTGCCGGATTTATTTTATTCCAAATCGTTTTGGGAACCACTCCAAACATGGCACCTCCGTCTAGCTTGAAAAAACCGGTATCGATGGTGTGCAGGATCATTTTATTTCATGAATGTATACACCGAGTCGTTTCTCGTGTATCGTTTAACGCTCAACGGTTAACCATCACCAATTTGATCCTCTGAGCCCTGATCAGCCAAAGTAACCCAAACACAAAAAACACAATCAGACTCAATACGGAATTCTTCATACTGCCTGTAACTTCTTCGATAAAACCAAAACTAAACATCCCGATTACGATGGCCAATTTCTCTGTGAAATCATAATAACTGAAATAGGATGAAGTATCTTTTGTATCAGGCATCAGTTTAGAATATGTAGATCGGCTAAGTGACTGAATTCCGCCCATAACAAGACCTACTGCAATGGCGAGGCCATAGAACCCGAATTCGGGATTTCCACCCTGTTCTTTAAAATAGGCTGTATAATAAGCAGCCAGGCAGATCAATATCCAGAAAATAATGATGCCGGTCAGCACACGAAGATTCCCAAATTTTTCCGACAGGTTACTCATCCATATAGCTCCGGGGATCGCCACCAGTTGTATAACGACCACAGTAATAATCAGTTTTGTATCGGGCAATTGCAACAGTTTACTTCCGAACAAGGTGGCAGCCAGCATCACTGTCTGGACGCCCATGCTATAAAAAAAATAACCGCGCAGAAAGTTTTTCAACACTGGCAGTTTTTTTATTTCCAGGTAAACCTCCTTCATCGCTGCAAAACTTTCATTAAAAATTTGGGAACCGATCTTCCCGGCCGACCGGGTTTCAGGCAGAGCAGCAAATGTAATTTGGGCAAAAGATGCCCACCAAATACCAACCAGCAAGAATGTAATTCTGGGCGCAAGGAACGGATCTCCCGGCAACAGGACAACCAAAGCAAATCCGATTAGCTGCAGGATCACGCTGCCGATATAGCCAAATGAAAATCCCTTTGCGCTAACCCGGTCACGATCTTCCGGTGCGGCTATTTCAGGAAGAAATGCATTATAAAAAACCAGGCTGCCAACGAATCCCATGGAAGCCATCATAAAACAAATAATACCAAGCCACAGGTTGGTACCATTAAAAAAATAAAGAAGGGCACATCCAAGAGAGCCCATATAACAGAAGAATTTCATAAACGATTTCTTATTGCCCCGGGTATCAGCAATAGAAGTCAGTATGGGATAGAGTAACGCGATAAAAAGATAGGCGACCGCCAGCGAATAATCATATAAAGAAGAATTCACAAATTTTCTTCCGAGGAAAGGAATGATATCACTTCCAAATTGCTTCCTGGTTACGGCCGTAAAATAAATGGGGAAAAAGGTAGTTGTAATAACGAGATTATACACTGAATTTGCCCAGTCGTACATAGCCCATCCGCGAATTACTTTTTTGGAGGCTGTTTGCATAACCGCTTATTTTATTAGTGAATAACTCCTTTCCAAACCAGAAAAAGAACCAATGAACCGGCCAGGATCCTGTAATATCCGAATAATTTAAACCCGTGCTTCTGTAAATAAGTAATAAAAAAACGAATGGCCAGGAGTGCCACAATAAAGGCAACAATACTTCCAATCACGAGAATGGCCATGTTGTCCCGAACGAAAACTTCAGGATTGTCCTTGTGTACATCATAGAAACTTTTCACAGATGCAGCAAGCATAGTCGGGACGGCTAGGAAAAAAGAAAATTCGGCTGCCGTACGCCTGTCAAGTTTTTGTTGCAATCCGCCGATGATTGTTGAGGCACTGCGGCTCAGGCCTGGGAAAAGAACAGAAAGAACCTGGTAACATCCTATCAGGAATGCATTTTTATTTGTAACAGCATCCTGAGAATGTATTATGGGCTTCGTAAATAGTCCGTCAATAAATAGTAAAATGATTCCACCTGCGATCATTATTACGGCAATGAACACAAGATTTCCGAGCATCGAATCAATATGTTTCTTGAGCAGAACACCCGCTATAATTGCCGGAATCAGTGCAATGACCAGTTTAAAATAAAATCCTATTTTTTTAAAATCAAAAAACTGTTTGTGGTAAAGCACTACAACAGCCAGAATGGCCGCGAGTTGTATGACGATCTCATAAAGGTCAGTAAAAGCATTCATCTGAACCCCGATCAGGGGGTTGGCAAATTTCATGTGAGCCGTTGACGAAATGGGTAGAAATTCAGTGATGCCTTCAATAATGGCAATGATAATTGACTGAATCAGGCTCATTTTGGATTTTGAGCTTTGGTCTTTTTAAAGATCCCTACAATCTCCAGAGCCAGGCCGCCAAGAATTAAAATAGGCGCAACGGTAATCCTTCTAAAGCTATAGACTTCAGAAGTATCGAATACATTGGGATCCTTACTTTTTCCACCAATCATCAGGAGAAGACCGAGCAGGATTAAAACCAGCCCGATGAGCATCCAACGGTAATTTTCCCTGCCGAACAGAGGTTTGTAATTCCTGGAGCCGCTTGTTGTTTTTACTTGTTTTGCCATAGTGGAAAATAGGTTCGCAATGTACTGAAATCAATACAATTCATCCAACTTCATCTTAAGGTATTTCAATACGCTGCGATGGGTGCTGATGAAGGAAATAAAGATCCCTAATAAAATGATAACAATAAATAACATAATGAGCAGAGGGTAGTCACGAAGTGCTTTCAGATAAGGCAGCTGGTTTTCAGCAAAAATGATAATGGCGATCAGTCCCCCCACAGCCAGTAAACCGCTGATAAGACCGTTAATAAATGCCCGCAGATCCATCGGCCGGGAAATAAACCATCGGGTAGCGCCTACCATTTGCATGGTTTTGATCAGAAAACGGTTGCTGAACATGGCCAGCCGGATGGTATTGTCGATAAGGAAAATGACCAGAATGGAAATAATAACGATCACAGAAAGTAAAATGATACTGATCTTATTGACGATATTATTAAGATTGGTGACAAGCGATTGAGGATATTGCACATCGCTGACAGCAATATTTTGCAGCAGATCGCTTTTAATTTTCGAAAGGGAATCAATAGAAGCGTATTCCTTTGTTATTCTGAAATCAATACTGGCAGGCAGGGGATTACGATCGAGCAAAGCACCCCAGTCTTTATTTCCGTCCTGCAGATATTTCTGTTTGGCCAGGTCCTTCGTTACATACTGGTAATCCTTTACGTAAGGCTTTGCAGCAATATATTGAACCAGGGCTGCACTGTCTCTGGGCGATACGTTTTCACGTATGTATACATTCATGGCAATATTTTCCTTGAAATATTGTCCGAGCTTATTTGCATTGATAACAATCCATCCCAAAATGCCCAAAAGAAAAAGTACGAGGGACACACCTACAATCGCCATTAAATAAGAAGGCGTGGAACGTTTGGCTGAGCCTTTCCGGGTTTGTGCCATAGATGAACTTTTCCGTTTTATCAGGTAACAGGAATGGGCAAAAATAAAAGATTTCCCCGCATGATACGTATTTTTGTTGGTTCATATGGAGTATTCATTCAACGCTATTGAAAAAAAATGGCAGGAAAAGTGGAAGGCCGACCATGCATATCAGGTAAGTAACGAAAGTACCAAACCGAAATGTTATGTACTTGATATGTTCCCTTATCCAAGTGGAACGGGTTTGCATGTAGGTCATCCACTCGGTTATATTGCCAGCGATATCTTCGCCCGCTATAAGAGGCTGAAAGGCTTTAATGTGCTGCATCCGATGGGATATGATGCATTTGGACTGCCTGCCGAACAATACGCCATAGATCACGGAATACATCCAGCAAAAAGCACAAAACAAAACATTTCGAATTTCAGGGAACAGCTCGACAGGATCGGATTTTCTTTCGATTGGAGCCGCGAGGTAAATACCGCCGAACCAAATTATTATAAGTGGACCCAATGGATTTTTTTGCAGTTGTTTAACAGTTGGTACGACCGCCAAAAGGCCCGGGCGATGCCCATTTCAGAATTAATTGAAGCATTTGAGAAAGAAGGAAGCATTTCCGTTTCAGGCTATCGGTCCATGACGTCTTTTACTTCAGATGAATGGAAGAAATATAGCGAAAAACAACAGCAGAACATACTCATGGAATTTCGTCTTGCTTATTGCGGTTTTGGTGAAGTGAACTGGTGTGAAGGACTCGGAACGGTACTCGCCAATGATGAAGTCATCAATGGATTTAGTGAAAGGGGTGGTTTTCCGGTTGTAAAAAGAAAATTGCGTCAGTGGTATTTGCGGATAACAGAATACGCGGATCGCTTGCTGGAAGGACTGGAAAAAGTAGCTTTTAGTGATGCAATGAAAGAAATGCAAAGCAACTGGATCGGTAAGAGTTTCGGAGCCGAAATTGATTTTGTTTTGTCCACTGATAAGACAAAAAAATTACGGGTATATACAACACGCCCGGATACGATCTTCGGAGTAGATTTTATGGTCGTCGCACCGGAACATGATCTGATTTCTGAACTGACAACAACAACGGAAAAAAAATCTGTTGAAGAATACATCAGCTATGTGAAAAGCCGAAGTGAGCGAGAAAGGATGGCGGAAAAAAAAATTACGGGTTGTTTTACCGGTTCATATGTTCTAAATCCTTTCAATCAGCGACAAATACCAGTGTGGATTTCAGAATACGTTTTAGCGGGTTATGGTACAGGTGCCATCATGGCGGTGCCTTGCGGGGATGAACGCGATTTTAAATTTGCACAACATTTTAATATACCGGTTACAAATATTATCGGGTCACATTTCAATGGTAAAGAAGCCAATTCCACAAAAGATGCCTTTCTCGAAAACAGCGATTTTTTAAATGGCATTCTAATGCGCGATGCCATTCCGCTCGTTAATAAAAAGCTGGAGGAATTAAAGATTGGAAATCCAAGGGTAAACTATAAAATTCGCGACGCAGCGTTCAGCCGGCAACGTTATTGGGGTGAGCCCTTTCCAATTATTTGGAAAAATGGAATCGCCTACCCGCTGGATGAAAAAGATCTGCCACTCGAACTTCCTAAAGTGGAATCCTATAAGCCCGGCCCGGACGGTGAAGGTCCATTAGCGAATCTGAAAGAATGGACTTCAAGGCATCTGGAAACCAATACTATGCCCGGTTACGCCGGTAGCAGCTGGTATTATCTGCGATACATGGATCCGCATAACAATGAAACATTTTGCAGCCGCCAGGCATCTGATTACTGGAATCAGGTGGATCTTTATATTGGTGGAACCGAGCATGCTGTCGGTCATCTACTCTATAGCCGCATGTGGTGCAAATTTCTTTATGATCTGGATTTGATCGGCTTCGATGAACCATATAAAAAACTGGTTAACCAGGGAATGATACAGGGCAGCAGCCGTTTTGTGTATAGAATTGAGATTAGCGGGACGAATGAAATGGAAGTCCTCGCAAAACAGAAGCCGGTTTTTATTTCCGATGGATTGAAAAACAAACCTTTTCCGGAATTACAGAAGGAAATATCGGATCTGCTCGTCAGCACTTGGGGATCCGGCGCAAATAATATTGAGATCATATCGGTTTCCAGATTGCATGTGGACGTAAGCTTTGTTGATGGATTGGAACTTGATATCAATGCATTCAAATCGTGGAGACCTGTATATGCGCAATCGGTTTTTGTTTTGGAGAATGGAAAATATATCTGCGGTTCAGAAGTTGAGAAAATGTCCAAAACAAAATTTAACACCGTCAACCCAACTGAACTTGTTGAAAAATACGGAGCCGACACTTTTCGCATATATGAAATGTTTCTCGGCCCGGTAGAACAAAGTAAACCCTGGGATACAAAAGGAATCGAAGGTGTACACCGTTTTCTGCGAAAACTATGGCGCTTATTTTTCGACGAAACGAAAGGAAGGGTCTGGACGAATGAGAAGGCAACAGAAGCCGAATTGAAAGTGCTTCACCGGGCGATTAAAAAACTGGACGAAGACACAGATCGTTTTTCTTTCAATACGGCGGTAAGTGCCAGCATGATCATGGTAAATGAATTGGGAGAATTAAAAACCCACAAAAAGGGAATTCTCGAAAAGCTGTTGATCCTGCTCACTCCTTATGCACCTCATATCTGTGAAGAACTATGGCATCTGCTGGGAAATGAAGGCAGCGTGCTCGATGCATCTTATCCCATACATGACGAGAAATTTTTGGTTGAATCATCCAAATTATACCCTGTAGCTATTAATGGCAAGACCCGCGCGGAACTTAATATTAGTCTCGAAGCCAGCCAGCAGCAGGTAGAGGAATTGGTACTCGCTGACGAAGCAGTGAAAAAATGGCTGAATGGAAATTCTCCCAAAAAGGTTATCTACGTAAAAAATAAGATGATTAATATAGTGGTTTAGATTCCAGAAACTAACCTCAAATCAATTTTATTGATTTTTCCGTTGGTAAACCGGCACGAAGCCTTAAGATTGTTATGGTTTAACGAGCCTTACCAATGCACTGCTTCCCTCGGTACTTTGCAGATGTGCTTCATATCGTTTGTCCTCTACAATCGCGACCATCAGGGACGTATTAGGTGGTATGGATCCCAGATTTTCAGCAACCATTACCAGTTCATTATCTGATTGCAGATCAGTTACTGCAATCTTCATGATATACGCTTCTTCCGCGAGCAGAATATGCTCCTTTAATAGATGTCCATTTAAAAATACAGCGATGGAGTCGCCGTCTATTTCTGCATTGTCATAAAAACGGAGTTCAATTGAATCGCCTTTTATGGGAATAACATTTTGCAAAATCTTGGTCCGGGTGGTAAATCTCTCTTCGTTGGTCTGCATTGCAGGTGGCAATAAAACCGGCGCATTTACCTCCTGGTTTACAGGTTCCGCTTTTTCAACAACGGTATGGGATTGTTTTGGTTTAGCGATAGGTTGCGCAGTTGGTTCTTTCGCAATACTGGCAGTTTGACCAGGAGAAAGGTCATCCGACGGTGGAACTGTTTCTTTTATCCCGGACTTTCCCGGGCTTACTGACCTGACAACTGCCACAGGTACTGAACTGGTTTCATCCTTTGGTATTGTTTGTGGAGAACCAAATGCCATCTGCTCGATGCTGTCAACTACTTCAGGATGACTTACACCATAAGCATAATTCTCAATCAGGAAATCCCATTCATCCGGAAAGGCAGGAGCTGTATTTCCTTTCACCAGGTGGAGTTCCTTTCTATCTTTTTTATTATCATCTTTTCCGGAAGATTTTCCATCGAGTTTCATGACACCCTCTCCGGGACAGTTGAAATCAGCGACTGCCAGCAAAGGGCCCGAATGGTTTGAATGATGGTCTTCAATTAACACATCGTCATACCAGATCACGTCATTATTACGATCGTCGAAATATCCTTTCACTGAGTATCGCCGGTAATTCGATTTGGAGTCGTAATAATAAGAATTACCGATCAGGCTGTCCCCTTTGCGAATCAACTTAAGTTCCACCTTCGAATTTCCCATTTTCCCTTTCCAGACGCCTGTAATGGGCTGGGCTTGTAATTGCAGACAAATCAATATAAAGAGTGCAGTATTGGAAACTAATTTTTTACTGAAAGAGTTGGATTGCATGAAAGGCCAACGAAGAGCAGAAAGTAATATTTTACAGATTCTGTTAATGTTTGCAGGGAGGTCTAACACCACACTAGTTTAGATAAACATCCAGCAATCCCGATGGTAATGTGAGTAATACCATTTTGTTTTTGTGATCTACTTTATCCAGGGTTTGTTCATTGATGGGTATGAGAACTTCTTTGGTGTCAATTTCAAGACGGCATAATATCTGATGAGGCTGTTCGATAACTTCCAGTATGGGTCCCAGATCTTTTCCCTGATCCAGCACCCGGTATCCTATCCATCCAATGGGATTATTTTTCTGCGTGTGCATCTGGATTTCTTCTTCTTTCATCCAGACTTCTCTCCGCAAAAATTTCGTAGTGTCCTCCTTACTATCAATACCTTCCAGTTTCAGATACAATTCATCGTCTCCCTTTTTCCGGATATTTTCCACGAAATAGGGCAGCAATTCGTCCTTTTTTTGTTCCAGGAAAATGACCTTTATTTTTGAAATGGAAATTTTTTTCCCGAGATGGTGCATAACAATCAAATCTCCTTTCAATCCAAAAGCAGAAACAATTTTTCCAATATTTCGGTAGTTTTTTTCCATGCCCGGATAAATAAAAAAAGGCTAACCGCTGGCTGGCGGTTAGCCTTAAGAAGAATATTTTTACGGCGTTTAACCCTGTGTTTCGTTTTCCTGCCTTCTTTCAACTCTTCTTGGAGGAGGTGCATTTCGTCTGCCACCGGGCCTTGCCTTACGATGATCTTCCTGGCGTTTCTTGACACTTAATTCATGATCGCTATGCCATTTGGAGAATTTCTCCATGGCAGCCGCTTCATCAAAGAGCCCTAGTCCAACACCACGTAAAAGATGTTTCAGATATAGTACTCCCTTATAACTCAGAATGCGGCGAACCGTATCTGTTGGTTGAGCTCCTTTATGCAGCCAGTCGAGTGCCTTCTGACGATCAAGCTGAACTGAAGCAGGAACAGTTAAAGGATTGTAAGTACCAATTTTCTGAATGAATTTACCGTCTCTTGGTGCGCGAATGTCGGCAATGACGATGAAATAGAATGGTCTCTTCTTAGACCCATGTCTTTGGAGTCTGATTTTTACAGGCATCTTAAATAAAAATTTAAATGCGTTATTTAATAAGGTTTATCAAGTAGATCGAACGAATCAATCTGTTAGTGCAAATGTAATGAATCAACTATAAAACGGCGAATGATTTAACGTCTTTTTTGATGAATGTGGAAATTAACGTTTCCCAAATCCCATTCCTCCCATAGGCATTTTGTTCATTGTTTTCATCATCTGTTTCATTTGCTCGAATTGTTTCATAAATGCATTTACTTCCGCAATATCCTTACCACTGCCACTGGCAATACGTTTCCGGCGGCTCTGATCAATGGAATCGGGGTTAGCGCGTTCATATGGCGTCATGGAGCTGATCATAGCTTCGATACCTTTAAAAGAATCATTACTGATATCAATGTCCTTTATAGATTTACCTACACCCGGGATCATACCCAGCAGATCCTTGATATTCCCCATTTTGCGAATCTGGTCCAGTTGCTGTTTAAAATCCTCGAAATCAAATTGATTTTTACGGATTTTCTTTTCCAGTTTCCGTGCCTCTGCCTCGTCGAACTGACTCTGTGCTTTTTCAACCAGTGAGGTGATATCGCCCATTCCGAGGATCCGTTGAGCCATACGATCCGGATAGAAAACGTCCAGGGTTTCCATTTTCTCTCCACTGCTCACAAATTTAATAGGCTTGTTAACTGTGTATTTAATGGAAAGAGCCGCACCCCCACGGGTATCACCATCCAGCTTTGTAAGCACAACCCCGGTAAAATCCAGTCTTTCATTGAAGGCCTTTGCGGTATTTACGGCGTCCTGGCCTGTCATGGAGTCTACCACAAACAATATTTCCTGTGGATCAACAGCTTTCTTGATATTGGCAACCTCGGTCATCATGGTTTCATCAATGGCCAACCGACCGGCTGTATCTACGATAATAACGTTTTTATTTTTGCTTTTTGCTTCCGCAATGGCCTGTTTTGCAATATCTACGGGGTTCAGGTTGCCTTCCACTGTAAATACATCAACGCCTATCTGGGAGCCCAGTATCCGAAGTTGTTCAATGGCCGCGGGACGATATACATCGGCCGCTACCAGAAGGGGAGAAAGACCCTTTTGCGCTTTAAGGTAATTGGCAAGTTTTCCACTAAATGTGGTTTTACCGGATCCCTGTAATCCGGCCACCAGGATGACCGCAGGATTGCCCCTGGCATTCAGGATGCTTTCATTTCCACCCATCAGCGTTGTTAACTCGTCCTGCACAATCTTGACCATCAGCTGGCCCGGGCTCACGGCAGTCAGTACTTTCTGACCCATGGCCTTCTGCCGGATCGTGTCGGTAAAATCTTTGGCAATTTTAAAATTTACATCCGCGTCGATCAGAGCCCTGCGGATATCTTTTACCGTTGCCGCTACATTAAGTTCTGTAATTCTGCCCTGGCCCTTCAACTGCTTAAAGGCAGCGTCGAGCTTCTCACTCAGATTTTCAAACATATCCCCTGTCATTAAAAAATGAAATGAAAAAAACGTGAATAAACATTCGTTCTATCCACGTTTTCCAGAAAGGCAAATGTAAGAAAATGAAGTGTAAACTTATCTCAGTCGAAATTCTTTCGTGATTAAATACCCAGATAGTTCCGCAGGGATTTTGCACCGGAATTAGATCTCAGTTTTGTGATCGCTTTATCTTTAATCTGACGAACACGCTCCCGGGTAAGGCTGAAGCGGTCGCCAATATCCTCGAGGCTCATTGGGTGATCCACACCAATGCCAAAGAAAAAACAAATAACTTCCTTTTGACGTTCCGTAAGGGTTTGCAGGGAACGGTCAATGTCTATTTTTAAGGATTCGTTGTGTTCAATATTTGTTTCTGCCCGGTCAGCATTCGTATTTTCCATCACATCGATCAGGGTGTTATCCTCGCCTTCCGACAGTGGTGTATCAACACTTACATGTCTACCCCCGATACCAATGGTGGAACGAACTTCCTCAATATCTAATTCCAGCACTTCAGCCAGTTCTTCCGGTGAAGGCTCCCGTTCAAATTGTTGTTCCAGTAGGGAATATGCTTTCTGGATCCGGTTGGTGAGTCCCACTTTATTCAATGGAAGACGCACAATCCTGGATTGTTCAGCCAATGCCTGAAGAATACTCTGGCGGATCCACCAAACTGCATAAGAAATGAACTTAAAACCGCGGGTTTCATCGAAGCGCTGAGCTGCCTTGATCAGGCCCAGGTTGCCTTCATTGATAAGGTCTGGCAGGGTTAATCCCTGGTTCTGATACTGTTTGGCTACGGAAACTACAAATCGAAGATTGGCTTTAGTTAGTTTGTCAAGGGCCTTCTGATCCCCCTGCTTGATCCGGATGGCGAGTTTTACCTCTTCTTCCGGGGTGATCAATTCAACTTTTCCGATCTCCTGCAGGTATTTTTCCAAGCTCTGAGACTCACGATTGGTGATACTCTTCGTGATCTTGAGTTGACGCATACTCATGGGCAGGTAATTTTTAAAGGGTTATAGGTTAAAAGGTTTCTTCAGAAATTCAGATATTAGGATCATAATAAAAACGTATAATTGAATCTTTTCTTATCACGATCAACATAAGATTCATATTAACCCTATCAATATAGGGTTTAAGATCGGGAATACCAAACCATAATGGCGGTAACTGACTGATTTTCAGCGATTTCCCAATTCTGGAAGGTATGATTTCTTCATTATCAGTCTTTTCGGAAGAATTAAAAAAAATTTCAGGTCATGAAATATTTATCTATAATTGCAGCCCACGATCAATAGACAATAGATGAGCAAGAAACAGCAGTTCACGTTAGAATACTCTTTAAAATGCCCACCCTCCATTTTATACGAGTTCTTAAGTACCCCGGCCGGCCTTCAGGAATGGTTTGCGGATAAAGTAGATGAGAGAGATAATATATTCAGTTTTTCATGGAATGGTTCTACAACCAAGGCCGAAGTATTGGAAAGTGAATTGGACAAATTCGTTCGTTTTCACTGGTCCGATTCGCCCAAAGAAGAATTTTTCGAATTCCGGATTGAAAAATCAGATATCACCAATCAAACAATTCTTCTGATAAAAGATTTCGCTGATAAAAAAGATATAAAGGATCAATCGCAGCTTTGGAGCTACCAGGTGAAGGATCTGTTTCACAGGCTCGGCAACTAAAGGCGTTATTACGGTTCGATGACCGACACCGTTTTGAATTTTCAATTTTTACATTGGTTTTAGGCTTTGGGCTTTACGCTTTAGGCTAATTTTGCACAGTGATAAAAAAATTAGACAAGCTAATTATCGGCGCGTTCATCGGTCCCTTTATTGCCACATTTTTTATTACTGTCTTTGTATTGGTCCTGCAGTTTTTCTGGCTCTATATAGATGATATCGTAGGCAAGGGCCTTGATATGATCACCATATTCACATTTATTTTATACGTCTGCGCCACATTGGTTCCACTTGCCTTACCGCTTGCGGTTTTGCTTTCATCCATTATGACTTTTGGCAACCTGGGTGAAACTTTTGAGCTGGTGGCAATTAAATCGGCTGGCATTCCCCTGCTCCGCTTTATGCGACCCCTTTTTATTTGTTCATTGGTGATTTGTGGTATTGCTTTCGCATTCAATAATTATATTATTCCGGTAGCACAGTTGAAGATGCAGACACTTAAATATGATATTATCGTGTCCAAACCCGCCTTCGACATCAAGGAAGGTGTATTTTATGATAAGATCGATGGCTATATAATCAAAATTGGAAAAAAGGACAAGGACGGTACAAATATTCACGATATATTAATTTATCAGCACAATTATAATCTGCTACAGGATTACGCTACGGTCGCACAAAGCGGGAGAATGACCATTTCACCTGATAAAAAATTCCTTGAGTTTAATCTGAAAAACGGCTGGAACTACCAGGAAAAAGGTCAGCGTAATTCTGTCAATACCGAACTCATAAGAATCGGCTTTGAAGAATATAAAAAAGTATTCGATCTGAGTTCATTCAAATTAAATAAGACGGATGACAGTGCTTTTAAGAACAATTACCAGATGCTCAACATGCGTCAGCTGGCCACCACGATTGACTCTCTCGAGCATACCACCGCCGCTTATCAGAAACAGGCAAACAATTTACTGAGTGCCCAAATCCATATCCTGCGATATCTCGACAGCCCCTGGAAATCCAAACCACCTGTATCAAAATTGGATTCCATTCAGCAGCTGATACCCGATTCTACTTTTCACGATGTACTGTCGAGAACATATACAACCATCAATAATATAAAAACGAGTACAGATATCTCCGCCAACAGTTATGAAAATGATCGTAAAAATCTGCGTATGCATTTGATGGCGTGGCATGAAAAAATTACAATGTCTATTGCCTGTCTGGTTCTCTTTCTGATCGGCGCCCCTCTCGGATCTATTATCCGTAAGGGCGGAATCGGTCTTCCCCTCATCTTTGCCGTTATTTTTTTTGTTGTCTTTTTTCTTCTGAATAATTTTGGAAGAAAATTTGTTAAAGAAGACGTGATGCAACCCTTTAGCGGGATGTGGATGGCAACGATTGTGCTTCTTCCGGTCGGCATTTTTCTGACTTATAAAGCCATGGCGGATTCTCAGCTTTTCAACAGGGAATTTTATTATCGGATGTTGAAAAAATTTCGCAATCGCAATCATTTGGAAGGTAAGGACTATGTCCCGGACGTTTCATAAAAAAACAGCCTCAATTCGTATTGATTCCGTTTACATTTGCTGACAAATTATCAAGTGGATAAAAGCAAGCAAAACCTCAGCATTCAGAAATGGATACTTTTCGTTGCAGTGGTTTTATTCTCCATAAAAATTATTGCCTGGTATCTCACCCGTTCAGTGGCAATCCTGACCGATGCATTGGAAAGTATTGTAAACGTTATTGCCGGAATCGTTGGGCTGTACAGCTTATCCATTGCTTACAAACCAAGGGACAGCAATCATCCTTACGGCCACGGCAAAGCGGAGTTCCTCTCAGCAGCCATCGAAGGCACACTGATCATGCTGGCCGGAGTATTTATTATTTATGAGGCAGTGAATCAGCTCATACATCCTCATCCGCTACAACAACTCAATACCGGAATTATTCTGGTCGCCGTTTCTGCTTTCATCAATTTCGTATTTGGACTGTATGCTGTTAAAAAAGGCCGGGAAAATAATTCTGAGGCATTGCAGGCGAGCGGCCATCATCTGCAATCTGATACTTACTCTACACTGGCTATTATACTCGGGCTGATCCTGATATATTTTACACATATACATCAACTGGACAGCATTGTGGCCATTATTATGAGCGTTGTCATCATGCTCATTGGATATCGTATAGCCCGAAAATCCGTGGCCGGAATTATGGACGAAGCAGACGAAAAAATTCTGGTTAAAGTAATTGACCTCGTGAACAACAGCAGACATCCGAACTGGATCGATATCCATAATCTCCGTGTAATAAAATTCGGCAACGTACTACACGTGGACTGTCACATGACGGTACCCTGGTATCTGAATGTCCGGGAGGCACATCATGAAATAGACAGCCTTCGAAAAATTATTATCAGGGAATTCGGAACTTCTATGGAATTTTTTGTTCACTCAGATGACTGCATCGGTAGTTGTTGTCCGATTTGTATAAAACAGGATTGTCATGTGAGGCAGCACCCCTTCAGCAGAAAAATTCACTGGGATATGGCGAATATTGTTCCAAATAAAAAACATGACATTTCCACAGCTTCCTGACAAGAGCTATTCTAATCAAACAGCTTTTCCTAAAAGGGACTAAATTCGCACACATCAACTATAAACCATTAACATGCAAGCGTGGAAAACGTATCAGGATAATCATCAGGAGAAATTTCTGGAAGAATTAAAGGCTCTGTTAAGAATTCCATCTATAAGCTCCGATAGCACCCATCAGGTGGATATGGTGACCTGTGCGACAGCTGTCAGAAAAGCGCTGTTGGACGCAGGCGCCACAAAAGCCGAAATGTTTCCTACAGCCGGTCATCCTGTGGTATATGCAGAAAAAATAGAAGATGTTTCGAAACCAACCGTATTGGTTTATGGACACTATGATGTACAGCCGGTAGATCCGCTGGATCTTTGGCATACACCACCTTTTGAACCAACTATAAAAAACGGGATGATATATGCCCGCGGTTCAGCCGACGACAAGGGTCAGTTTTTCATGCATGTGAAAGCGCTGGAAATTATGAGCCAGACCAGTCCGTTGCCCTGCAATATCAAATTCATCATCGAAGGGGAGGAAGAAATTGGTTCACCCAGTCTGGGAAACTTCGTTTCTTCTCATAAAGAATTATTGAAAGCCGATGTAATTCTGATCAGCGATACTTCGATGATCAGTCTTGAAACTCCGTCAATAGAAATCGGTGTCCGGGGTCTGGCATATATCCAGGTGGAAATAACCGGACCGAACAGGGATTTGCATAGCGGTGTATATGGTGGTGCCGTAGCAAATCCGATAACCATACTCGCCAGAATGATCGCCAGTTGTCATGATGAGAATAATCACATCACGATTCCTGGATTTTATGATGACGTACTGGAATCATCGGCAGACGAAAGGGCAAAAATGGCTGCTGCGCCTTTTGATGAAAGTGAATACATGAAGGATCTGGGTGTCAAATCCCTTTGGGGAGAAAAGGGCTATAGCACCAATGAACGGACGGGAATTCGTCCGACTTTGGAACTGAACGGAATCTGGGGTGGATTTCAGGGAGAAGGATCAAAAACTGTTCTTCCATCCAAAGCGTTTGCAAAGATTTCAGCCAGGCTGGTTCCAAATCAGCGCTCCGGAAAAATTACTCAGATGCTGCTCGATTATTTTAAGAAAATTGCACCGCCGGGGGTAACTGTCAATACTTTTGAATTACATGGCGGTGAACCATATATGACGCCATTGAACTCACTGGCCTATATTGCTGCTGAAAAAGCAATTGAGGCCAGTTTCGGAAAGAAACCCGTACCCCAGCGGGGAGGCGGAAGTATTCCGATATGTTCTCTGTTGGAACACGAACTTGGTATCAAGATTGTATTTATGGGTTTCGGATTGGACAGCGACAACCTGCATTCACCAAATGAAAAATATAATATCGCAAATTTTTACAAAGGGATTGAAACGATACCATATTTTCATAAATTTTTCGCCGAAGAATGGCGCAAAAAAAACGGTGAATAAATCCTGTCAATGAACATCGAACGAGTGTCGATGAACGATCCAGGTTCAACGATCAACACAGTTAAAATGCCGGAAAAAGAGAAATTACGTATTGACAAGTATCTGTGGGCCATCAGGCTTTTTAAAACGAGGAGCCTGGCGTCAGACGCCTGTGAAAAGGGCAAAGTAAAAAATGAGACCGGACAGGTCAAACCTTCCAAACACGTGCATATTGGAGATATTTATGAAGTAAAAACAGAAGCTAAAAGATGGCGTATTCAGATATCCGGATTATTGGATCATCGTCTCGCCTTTTCTGAGGCAGTAAAATATTATCTCGATATAACTCCGGAAGAAGAAGTACAGCGAATCCAGTATCAGGCAGCTACCTTTCATACCGGAAAGAGACTGAGTAAGGTGGGCAGACCAACAAAAAAACAACGCCGGGATCTGGATGGAATGGGAAATTCGGTTATGCCATAAAGGCAGCATTTTTCTTGTTTTATTCCATATTTAGACGGCGATCCTTCGGAAAACATAGGGCAATCCTTTGGTATTCCCTAGGAGCTCGCGAAGAACTACCGAAGGATCGATGAAGGTTCGACAAAGAAATGCCATCAAAATCCCGGTTTTATATCTAACTATTGTACAGATGCCTGAAAAAAAGTCAGCTAATAAATCGCGTATCTGATTACCTAATACATCTAATATTTCCAAGTTGCGTATCGATATTATCAGTGTTCTGCCCGAATTGCTCGAAAGTTCTTTTTCCCATTCTATTCTAAAAAGAGCCAGGGAAAAAAACCTTTTGGAAATATTTGTTCATTCGTTGAGAAAATGGGCGGTGAATGAA
>DASXNJ010000318.1:0-2329 GCA_036495145.1 Puia sp. | reverse complement strand
TCTGTTAAGGTTGTGTATAACCAGTTTGAAGCTTTTGCAGGAACCAACGCTACTTACCTGATGCCAGGTGATGAACTGGAAATACAGGCCGGTATTGGTGCGTTCAGCGCAGCTGCTAAACCTGTAATTACAATTAATGGTGCAGGTCAGGCATTAAATACAGATGGTGTTGCTGATTATAAAACAAAAGTGGAAGGTGCTGGTGAACATACCGTTGAAGTTAAAATTGCTTATACAAAACCTGATGGAACTACTGAAATAAAAATTAAACCTGTAAAATATACAGTGGGTATGCCTTCAGGGGCATCCATCTTCCTGGAAAAAATGAACGTTGTGTACATTGGTGTAGACAATCCGATGACCATTTCCGGTGGTAGTGTAGGTGCTGAAAAAGTACACGTAAACTTTGCAAGTCCCGGTGCTTCTCTGGTAAAATCTACCGGCGACCACTATACCGCCCGTGCGACTACTCCGGGTATGTCAAAGATCATTGTAACTGCAAATGGAAAGAATTTTGAATTTCCGATCCGTGTGAAGAACCTTCCTTTACCGGCTGGTTTCATCGGGTCCAAAAAAGGTGGTTCAATTTCTTCTGCCGAATTCAAAGCCATCGGTGGTCTGATCGCCCGTCTGGAAGATTCTGACTTCGAAGCGCCTTTTAAAGTGGTAAGTTATAAGATCGGGGCTGAAGGAGGCGGAATATCAGGTTACACTGAAGCCAGTGTCGAAGGCAGTAACAGGTGGTCAGGTAATGCAGCCAGCATCGTAAGCCGGTCAACTCCGGGAACCCATATATTTTTCGATCAGATCCGTGTTATTGGCCCTGACGGGAAACAGCGTGAAATTGCGCCGATGGTATTCAGTCTTAAATAAAAAATTTTAGGTGCGCCACGTAGAGTGGCGAACCTGTTTTAGTCATCGTACAGATAAATTTTAGAACATGAAGAAGCGATTTATCAGATTGTCCCTCCTCGCAGTAGTCATTGCCATGGCATTGGGTACCGTACAGGCCCAGGCACCTGCAGCCCGGAAAAAGACGAAGAGATCAACTGCAAAAAAGAAAACAAATACCAATAAGAATAGTGCAGCCAATACAGCGGTTGTACCTCCCAAGGACACTGTAAAGCCTGTCCAGGAATTTATTGCGGATATTAAACTGGATACGCCGCGTAAATCGCTTCGTAATGATGCTTCTATCGAATTACAACTGGTAAAGGATCGTACCCCGCTTGCGTACGAGCATATCCGGGAAGATGATGCCGTTTATCGCCAGCGTGTATGGCGCGAAATAGATGTTCATGAAAAAATGAATCTTCCATTTGTATATAAGGCAAGTGAGGATAATGGTAACCAACGATTCATCAGTATCCTGCTGAATCTGATCCACAGCGGTGACGTGACGGCATTTGATGCAGCGATTGATGATCGGTTTACAACTCCAATGACTTTCCGCCAGATAGCAGAAAGTATGGTTGGGAAACCTCATACAATTCAGATTCCTGATATGACTCAGGACCCCGATGGATCAAAAGGACTTACCAAAGACACTACAATCCAGGAAGATTTCAATCCTGACCAGGTAGAGAGATATGAGATCAAGGAAGAGTGGGTATTCGATAAGGAATCTTCCAGAATGTATGTTCGTATTCTGGGTATCGCTCCTGAAAAGACAATTCTTAATGCAGACGGATCGTTCCGTGCTGTACTACCGATATTCTGGGTTTATTATCCAGATCTGAGAACCTTTCTCGCAAAGTATGAAGCTTATAATGGAAAAAATTACGGAGCCCGTATGAGCTGGGAAGAGTTGTTTGAAAGCCGGATGTTCTCAAGCAGGGTTGTAAAATCAACGATTGATAACCCGGGTGATAACTTTATCAGCGCCTATATTAAAGATCCGATATTAGGTTTATTGGAAGGCGATAATATCAAAGAAAAAATTTTCAATTACGAACAGGATTTGTGGTCCTATTAAGCTGAATTCCGAACGCCGAAAGGCAAATACGATAAAAATCATGAAAGAGCCATCATGCGTATAGCGTGATGGCTCTTTCGCTTTTATACATTATAGTAATGTTTAACTGCTTATTCACATCTTCGAAACCTCCAGTGACCTCTAATTTAACTTGATATATTCTTCGTTTCTGAAAATTATTCCCAAAACTGGAATTCTCGTAGTTTTACGATGCGTATATAACATTTTGAAACATAAACTGTTGATAAATTATTTTTAAAATACTCTGAGCGGATCTTGTTTAATAGAATTGTTTTATTATTTTTACAACGGTTTTTCATAGGATATTGGATTTTAAAAACGGGGCTGAATTTC
>DASXNJ010000317.1:0-2446 GCA_036495145.1 Puia sp. | reverse complement strand
CGGACCAACTGCATTCAGCGCCTCTCAGGCTACATATTTCTACTCCCGAACATATGGAACTCATAAATAATAACCCTTTCCTCAATCCTATACACAAACCAAAATGAAACGAATCTATGAACATCGGGAATCTGTATTAACTTAGTCAGCACCTTAAAAAGTCGCTCCATTCATGATAAATGCTTTGATTATAGAGGATGAAAAACATTGCAGTGACAACCTGCTCTGGCTGTTAAACAAATATTGCCCGGAGGTGGAAGTGCTGGGGATATGTAAGAATGCAGACGAAGGCCTTGAACAGATTCGTGCGAGTCAGCCCGGTCTTGTTTTCCTGGATGTGGAGATGCCGGATAAATCCGGATTCGATTTGCTGGAATCAATATCTGATATTCCATTTCATATTATCTTCACGACAGCCTTTAACCAGTATGCGGTACGTGCCATAAAATTCGGCGCACTGGATTACCTGTTGAAACCGGTTGATAAGGATGAATTGAGGCAGGCGGTTGATAAATTCACAAAACAGGAAAAACAGATTTCTTTAAATCAATTAACCGCCCTACTCTCGCATACACAAAAGAAAAATGATTTTTCCTTTCAGAAAATTGCCTTCCCTACTTTGCACAGCTATGAACTGGTTCACCTGAATGATATTCTGGTCTGCGAAAGCAGTAGTAATTATACCAATGTCCGTCTCACGAACGGAAAAACAATCCTGGTCTCCAAAACACTAAAAGAGATAGAGGAACTTCTCAACATGGCGCCTTTTTTCCGTGTACACAATTCCTGGCTTGTAAATCTTCACTATGCAATCCGTTATGTAAAAGGAGACGGGGGATATCTTGTTCTGAATAATGAAATGACCGTTCCGGTCTCCCGCAACAAAAGAGAAGATCTGCTAAAATATATAACCCATCTTTCTATCTGAGCCAGCCATCTACGATATGGTATCTGACAGGCTGGCTTCTCATTTTCAGTTTTAGTTTACAAATTTGCCCGGGACAGGATACCGCGTCCGGTGATCCAACTTTTCAAATGCGGTCCGTTTCGGATACCGGTCTGTTTAACCTTTTTTGGAAAGCTTACACAGAAGCGAGGTTTACCGAAGCAATGGAATATGGCGAAAGCTACGGTGCCCTGGCCAGTAAAGAAAATGATGAGCAAAAAACATTTATTGCTTTAACCAATATGTTCGCGCTCTACCGGCAGACGGGAAATTATGAGAAAAGTTTTGCCTATGCCCAACAGCTATATGATATCGCGATAAAACAAAACAGTAAACCCTGGATCACCAGCTCTATCTGGGGTCTGGGAGAACTATACAAATGGATTGATGACTACCCCGCTGCACTCAATTATTATCGGAGGGCCCGCGAAATGAACAGTGGTGGACAGGATGGTTTGCATACTTATCCTGATTCCGACATCCGGTTTAAAATGCAGTATGCGGAAATATTTGCGCTGACAAACCATTTTGATTCTGCGTTATATTACTACCGTTTATATAAACCATCCTTCAATGCATACCAGCGTTATTATCTGATCAGCATGGGAGAATATTATGCGCTGCAGGGCAACTTTCAGCAGGCGCTCAGGAATTTCCAAACTGGCCTTACGGAACACCGGTTATACCGGGATGTGAATGAAGAAATGCGAACCCTGCTCGATTTGGGAAAAACATACCTGATACTGAATGATCATAAAAATGCAATCGTATATGCAAGGCTGGGTCTTGACATTGCATTGAAGGCCGGCGTGAATCAATATAGCCGGGATGGATATAAAGTTCTGTCCGACGCTTACAACCGCCTGGGGCTTGCCGACAGTTCCAATTTTTATTTCAGAAAATACGCGATTGTAAAAGACGCCGTGCTGAACAATCAGGCGAAGGGAAGATTTGCTGCCTATCATTATGAACAGCGGATTTCACTGATAAATAAAGAAAAAGAAATTCAGGAAGTGCAGCTTCAAAAGCAGACACTGATAAAAAATATCCTTGTCGGCAGCATCATCGCCCTGTTTTTATTTGCCATTCTGGTTATCCGTAATATCATCCTTCAGCGCCGGTCTGAGTTTCGCCGCAGGGAATTGGCCGAAAGTGAATTGCTTGTTCAAAAGCTGGAGTCGGAAAAATCAAGGGCCGTATTATTGAATCAGCAGGCAGAACTGGAAATGAAGGCCCTCCGCGCACAGATGAATCCCCATTTTATTTTTAACTGCCTGAATTCTATCAATCGTTTTATCATCCAAAACGATGCGGAAAAAGCAGCGGATTACCTGACCAAATTTGCGAAACTCATACGGATTGTATTGGAAAAATCGGGGCATTCCTTTATTCCGCTCACTGAAGAATTGGACAGCTTAAAATTGTATATGGACCTGGAAACGCTCAGGTTTGAGAAACCATTTTCATACGAAATCATTACTGATGGTTTGGATCAGGAAT
>DASXNJ010000316.1:0-3615 GCA_036495145.1 Puia sp. | reverse complement strand
AAATTACCACAATGTAGCAGAATCTCCCCAGCAAACTTTCCCAGTCTGGCCCGGTTTATGGGTCAACTACAGGTTCAAAGAAGACATCATATTCATTCATTAAAACAAAGATTATGATTACGAAAAATAAAGCTCGTTTTATTAAGAATGCGGACAGTAAAAAAATTACCGTCGTGAAAGAGTTTGATGCGGATATTGAGCAGGTATGGAAAGCCTGGACAACCAGGGAGCTGCTCGACAAATGGTGGGCACCAAAGCCCTGGAAAGCGGTAACAAAGAAAATGGATTTTAGAGAGGGTGGTGTCTGGCTCTATAAAATGGCCGGACCAGACGGAGAACAGCAATGGGCAAGTTTTGAATATAAAAAAATAGTGCAGCCCAACTTCTTTATTGCAACGGATTCGTTCACCGACGAAAATGGAAACAGGGACACAACAATGCCCTCACAGAAATGGAGAAATAACTTCATTAAAACGGATAACGGTACAAAAGTAGAAGTTGAATTGAGTTTTGAAAATAAGGAAGACATGGATAAGATTCTTCAGACCGGATTTGAAGAAGGATTTTCCAGCGCTCTTGAAAATCTCGATGATTTATTAACCCAATAAATAGGATCCGTTAAGAACAACTCCCTGCCTGGTCAATCACCGGGCGGGGTTTTTTAATTGCGCCATACTCATTTGAAAGTGCAAACTGGTCTTGGTTGACAGCGGTACGGATGCATTTTTCCGGGATATAAAAGTGGTGACGGAAAATTAGAATGATAACTATAGTTTTTAATAAACTCCAGATGAACGGGATGGGTTTGGGTGTCATGGCGGAGTTAAAATTAGTCCTGATCTCCCTTTGGCTTTACATCAATAGCTTCAGGATGCTGATCCGGATGGAAAGGATTATAGTAATAGATGTTTTTCTCATCGTATAGTAATAAATGGGCCTTCAATCTTTTATTCAAATCGCCGTCATTCTTAGCCGGAGCGACGGTCCAGGCCGCCTCCGCAAGGGAAGCCATTCTCGGGAATATTAAATATTCCAGTCTTTTCTTTGTGATCACTTTCTCTGTCCATAAATTTCCCTGCAGTCCAATGATATTCGTTTTATCAGAGAAACCGGATGCGATTGAATTTTCGGGAAAATGATAAAGATCGAGATAGGCATTAAAATATTTTTTATCCCATTTCCTGCCGGACCTGTGTGAACTATCCTGTACAAAATCAAAATAAAGTGGCAGTCGCGGACACAGAATCACTTTGTATCCGTTTGAAATGGCTTCATTTAAACTTTCAGGTTTATTCTGTCGCCACCAGCAAACATATGTTTTATCAAAAGGCAACCCGGCAGATACTGCTTCATCCCAGCACATCACATAATGACTGAATTTCAAAACACTGTCTGCGATTCTCTTCAGGAAATAATGTTCTGCCTGGTTCAATTCAGTCATTTGATTTGCGGCCATGAATTTTGTAACACCTGGATTTTTTGCCCATGCGGCAATCCCCATAGCGACTTCATCACGCCCAGATGTAAGATGCCGGAAGGAAAGAGAGTGCTGACTTCCTTCAGGATATCTGTCAGGTATGCATAGGTTTCTTCATTCGACGGATCAAAAGTAAAACCGTCATATCCCGGTGTTTCACCACCCGAAAGCGAAGGGTAAGCACGGGTTGCTGCGGAAGCATGTCCGGGCATGTCGATTTCAGGTACGATGGTTATCATTCTTTCTTTTGCATAGGCAACGATTTCACGGATTTCATCTTGGGTATAAAAGGTGGCAGCCGCCAGCGAGTCTGTATAATTCCCGATGCCCCCAACCTTAGTTAACAATGGATATTTTTTTATTTCTACCCTCCAGCCCTGCGCATCCGTCAGGTGCCAGTGAAAACGGTTCAACTTATAAAAAGCCATCCAGTCCAGCAATTCTTTTACTACGGGCGCACCAAAAAAATGGCGTGACTCATCCAGCATGAAACCTCTCCAGGCGAACCTTGGCTGATCATGTATCACCACCCGCGGCAGTATTATATTATCATGCGTCAGATTAGCAGATTTGTAAAGCTGTAATAAAGTAACGAGGCCATTGAACAATCCGGCAGAATCCGCAGCCGTAATAACCATCCCCTTTTCAAAAGTTTCCAACGTATATGATCCGTAAACCACCGGGGAAGGCAAAATTTTCAGATCAATCAGTTGCTTTGGAGTATGACTCTTTTTCTGAACTGAGCCAATTTCTTCATTGAAAAAAAGGAGTAAACCAGACAGCCCTTGATTATTCGTAAAAAGAGTTGCATTTGACAAAACACAATTTCCTTTTAATATTTCAACCTGGCTTGGGTAAGGTATGAGATTCAGATTCTGAGTCTTTGCATATCCAGCACTGAATATCATAAGCGCAGACATGAAATACAACCTGAAAAGAAATTTATTCATCTGATTTATTTGATTCCGGATAAGCGGTTATATAAATTATGTATTTTCTGATTTCTCAGATTATTTTCTTCATCAATCGCGGCCGGGTAAAGCACATCCTCATTTAAAACCCTGAACCTTTTATCTAGTTCAGATTCTTCAACCATCAATGCTTTTAAACGGGAAATGTAATCCGGAATTTTACTCCGGCTAAAGTTGTCGCTGTTCACTTCTTTTTCAATTTCCATAAAGCTGACATAGAAGAGCCTGATATCTGCCATCAATCGAAAATTGTCAAACAGTTCTTTATTTTTTTTGGGTTGAAGATTATGAAATATTCGGGAAGCGTCACGCACACTATCTAACAGATCATGAATGTTAATGTGACCGGGACCATTCACTTTCCCGTCTGTAATCGTATAGGGTGCTGTAAAAAGGGCGTTTTTTAATTGTTCCGCCTGACTTGAATCAAATCCAAATTTTGAAATTCCATAATGATTTATAAATTTATCAACATCGAGCGGATGATCAATGTAAAGCGCGCTGATATAAGCACTGATCAAAATGTCGAAACCGGTTATGGGGTATACATGTCGTAGGGCATACAGTTCAACCAGATCGTCCTCGGATTCATAAGTGGGAGAGTACACGCCTGAGGTGGACCATGATGTCATCACGATCCCCTTATACCCCAGCTTTTTGCAAATCGGTATAAAGTCCCTGATATTGTTGAAATGATATTGCCACCTGGTTAAAAAATAATTATCCGGTGAACTCCGGATGGACGGAGCTCCCCAGATTTCATAGCCGCTTTTAACCAGTTGTTCATGCGCGCCGAATCTGTCCATCGCCCATCCGTAATTCCAATCCACAAAAATCGTTTCCTTCGGAAGCAGGTGGATATATTCAGGGTAATGCAGCGCGATATCTGCCCAGAGCACGGGTCGTTTACCCAGTAACACGACGATATCGCAAAGCATTTTTATATGGTCAAAATACAACCGGGATAAACCGATTTCCGCTGCCCTTTTTTTGCATTTTTCACAATGACCCAGGAGATGCGTTTCGTCGCCTCCGATATGAAAATAAGGCGAGGGATGTACGGCAGCCATATCTTTAAACAGGCGGGTGAATAATTCTTTATTTTTCTCTGGCTCACTCGGACATACCTGGGAGAAATCCTTATCATCTTCACGCAGTTCTGCATAT
>DASXNJ010000315.1:0-4521 GCA_036495145.1 Puia sp. | reverse complement strand
AAATGTTTATACGCTTCTTGGGTTTGATGACTTTACCATTAACAGCAATAAAAAATGGATGGAGGTACTCACATTTAACGAGCAGGGACAACCAGTATTTGGCGGACCTTATTTTTCTTTTAAAGATGATTCTGCCAAGGCATCAAAAAAAGAAGTTGACCGGTTTTTTATAGAATATAAGAAGGAAGCCGTCACTACTTTCAATTACGATTCCTCGCTGAATATGATTGTTTATGATCATCTGGTTTCCGAAACCGACGAGCCGAACCGAAAAGAAAGTTATATTCCGGATGGTGATTATGAAGGATTTGTTTGGAAGAACAACCAGTGGCTGCACGTTAATAAAGTATTCAACGCCACTTTACAGGAAGGTCAGTTTCCGGTGGAAAAGAAAATACTGAATGATGCCGGCGGTGTTGACGAGGAACTGCTGAAACAACCGCCGAAGAAGTGAAGAAGTATAAGTTTATTCATCCAATTTCAAAACAGCCAGGAAAGCTTCCTGCGGAATCTCGACATTTCCTACCTGTCGCATACGTTTCTTCCCTTCCTTTTGCTTCTCTAAAAGTTTCCTTTTCCTGGAGATATCACCTCCATAACATTTTGCTGTCACATCTTTTCGTAAAGCGCTGATGGTTTCACGTGCGATGACTTTGGAACCTATGGCCGCCTGAATAGCAATCTGAAATTGCTGACGTGGAAGGAGTTCTTTCAGTTTTTCGCAAAGTTTGCGGCCAAAATCCGCTGCCCTGCTCCGGTGTATCAAAGCGCTCAGTGCATCTACTTTCTCCCCATTCAGCAGAATATCCATTTTGGCAATATCTGCATCACGATATTCAATCGGGTGATAATCAAAAGAAGCATAACCCCTCGTTTGACTTTTTAATTTGTCATAGAAATCAAATACAATCTCGGTAAGCGGCATTTCAAAATGTAACTCTACTCTTGTGGGAGTTAAATAGTGCTGATTCAACAGAATACCTCTTTTACCTAAACATAAAGTGATGATATTTCCGATGTATTCCGGCTTGGTAATAATCTGCGCGTTGATATACGGTTCTTCGATTCTGTCCGTCCGCGTTGGATCGGGCATTTCAGAAGGATTATTTACCATAATGGTTTCATCTCTGGTGGTATGCGCAATAAAACTTACGTTGGGAACTGTGGTAATAACAGTTTGATTGAACTCTCTTTCCAGACGCTCCTGAATGATTTCCATATGCAACATGCCCAGAAAACCGCAACGGAAGCCAAATCCAAGCGCCTGCGAGGTTTCCAGTTCATAAGTCAGTGAAGCATCGTTGAGCTGAAGTTTGTCCATGCATTCACGAAGTTCTTCAAAGTCCTCGGTGAGAACAGGAAATATGCCTGCAAAAACCATCGGCTTTACTTCCTGAAATCCCTGGATCATTTGCGGATTGGGATTGGAACTCAGGGTTATCGTATCACCCACTTTTACTTCCTTGGCATTTTTAATACCCGTAATAATATAACCGACATCGCCCGCGCTTACTTCTGGTTTTGGCACCAGTCCGAGTTTGAGGATACCGACTTCATCAGCAAAATATTCCTGATCAGTGGAAACGAACTTGATTTTATCGCCCTTTTTCAAAACCCCGTTCAGGATCCGGTAATAAACTATAATACCCCGGAAAGAATTAAAAACGCTGTCGAATATAAGAGCCTGTAGCGGAATATTAGGGTCGCCTAGTGGAGGTGGTATTCGTTCTATGATCGCTTCGAGGATTGCTTGCACGCCCAGCCCTGTTCTTGCACTGGCCAGCAGGATGGATTCTTTTTTGCAACCGATGAGGTCAATAATCTGGTCAGTGACTTCTTCCACCATCGCACCATCCATATCAATTTTATTAATCACCGGTATTATTTCCAGATCATGCTCGATAGCCAGATAAAGGTTTGAAATGGTCTGAGCCTGGATGCCCTGGGATGCGTCTACCAGCAAAAGAACTCCTTCACAAGCTGCCAGTGCCCGGCTTACCTCATAACTGAAGTCTACATGCCCCGGCGTGTCAATGAGGTTTAAAATATAATCCTGGTTATTCTGCCTGTAATTGATCTGTATTGCATGACTTTTTATCGTAATGCCTTTTTCCCGTTCCAGATCCATGTCGTCAAGGACCTGATCCTTCATTTCACGCTCAGTGATTGTATGTGTCACTTGTAAAAGACGGTCAGCCAGAGTAGATTTTCCGTGATCAATATGAGCTATAATACAGAAATTCCGGATATTCTTCATGGGGTTCCTTTCCATTTTAAAGAGCCGCGAAGGTACATAAAAAACCCAAGGCTACCGCCTTGGGTTTTAATGTGATAATGGGGAAGTGTGATAATGAAAGAATGTAAAACTGATCTTCGATTTCAGGTGTCATTTGCTGTGCTTTCTGCCTCAATTTGCCTCAGATAACGGATTTTAAGATGATCGTAAAAGGAATGTTTATCGATCAGCAGGGAAACCATTCCTGCGAACATTCCGGCCAGCATCAGATAGAAAATGAGGTTATGTCGATCGGTCATTTCCAAAACAATGATCGACGACGTAAACGGAGTTCTTGTGATTCCCGTAAGGAAACCTACCATACCTGAAAGAATGATCAGATTACTATTTGAATCAGACAGGTTCATCCAACCGGATAAAACAGATCCTATACATGCCCCGGAACTAAGTGCCGGCGCAAAAATACCGCCCGCTGCACCTGTACTAAAAGAAAAAACAGATCCGCAAATCCGGATAACGGGCGCATACCAGGGAAGATATTTATCTGTGGTAAATAATACTTTTGTCATGACTGTTTTTCCTGAACCAATCAGGTCTGTGCTACTCAGGAAACCCAAAGTGGCTACGACGAGTCCGCATATTAAAACAAAAAACACCTGCTGCCGGTGTTTGTTAAAACGTGTTCTTAAATTTATCATAGCCAGCAATATCCTGCCCGTAATGCTTCCCGCGAGCCCCGTAAGTAAAGCAACTAAAACCACGGCCAGAAAGATATAAACCGATAAACCTTTAATTACCGGATAACCCAGGTAGAGATATGGACCAAATAAGGCTTGTGCTGTCAGTCCGGCAATAATAACGGCGGTGAAAAGTGCGGTTCTGAAATAGCTGATATGTGTTTTCGTTAGTTCCTCGATGGCAAAAACAATTCCTCCCAGTGGCGTATTGAATGCTGCGGCCAGACCGGCTGCAGCCCCGGTCATGATCATATTTCTTTTTGATATTTTGGGCCACCAGGAAGGCAGTAACTGATTTATTTTTCGGAATACTGAACCGGCAATCTGAATTGTCGGTCCTTCGCGTCCGATGACGCCACCACCCAGAATCATAAAGAAACTGGATATAATCTTTATGACAATCACCCGGATACTTAACAGCCTGCGGGTTTTATGATTATTACCGGGGGTGGCCAGTTCAATGGCGGCCATTACCTGAGGTATACCACTTCCCCCGGCAAATTTTTCGTAGCGGATCACGAGCCACCAGGCCATCAGAAAAAAAGCAGGCGTAATGATAAAGCTAATCCAGTGAAGCGTATTAAATAAATTGTCGGCCTGAGTTTCAGCCAGCAGAAATATTTTCGAATAGAAAACTGCTAACAGACCGGTAAGAAAAGATGCAATCCAAAAAGGAATCGCACGTAAAAAATTCAATTTGATTTTTTCATTTCCCGGCCGGTCAAAAATCCACTTGAGCCATCTCCGCATTTTTGCAATCAGATTTTTTTTCGGCAACCTTTCCTCCATCATTCGTATCGATTATTATACCTGGACATTTAATGAGTCGCGATTGTTCGCTTCAGACCAGGCATTTTATTGTCTATTTTTTTGTAAAAGCGATTTCCATTCCCTTGAATTCCTGGCCCTTTTCTGTGAAATACATTTCCAAAACCTGGTGCGTATCATCCACGAATTTCCAAATTTCCCTTGTGGGGATATCCTTGCCCGTTAAAGGATCCGTACTTTTCCCGGTCATAGTGATGCTTTTCGTATTTTCATTCCAGGAGCCTTCCATATACAAAAGACCGGTACCCATATTATCGACCCAGCTGCTTACGAATATTTTTCTCGCATTGTCATAACCTGTGGTTCCCATTCCTTCAAAAGGCATTCCCATCATAGTGCCTTTGTGCATACCCTGCAAGTATCTGCCTCCGAGAATCATCTCATTGTTTGTTTCCAATGTAGAAGTGGTTGGCGGCGCACCGGGTTGCATCCACATTGTCACAACCCCTGTCCAGCTGCCAGCAGATTTGGCCATCATCTGTTGTATGGGCCCGGGTGTCATATAATTCATAAAGGCTTTCATATCCTCCTGTGATTGAGCAGACAGGTTAGCCGAGATCAGTAATACTGAAATGAGCGTGATCAGAAAATTCATTTTTTTCATAAATAAAATTTTAGAAATAAAAGGTAAGAAATATCAAAGGGTAACCAATAAAATCGTCCGTAATTTTATGAAATGGAATATGTTTATCTGGGCAAATCTGAATTAAAAATTAGCCG
>DASXNJ010000314.1:0-11527 GCA_036495145.1 Puia sp. | reverse complement strand
GAGCGGTTATTCCATGAGAATAATATTTTCAACGTATTCGTGCAGGATAATCAGTCTTTTTCTTCCTATGGTGTTATACGTGGATTACATTTTCAGAGAGAGCCACATGCCCAATCGAAACTGGTTCGGGTGATTCTGGGTAAGATATTGGATGTGGTTGTTGATTTGCGCGTCGGGTCGCCTGGATTCGGCAAATCATTCAGCATAGAACTTTCGTCCGAAAATAAAAAACAGCTTTTCATCCCTCGTGGGTTCGCACATGGTTTTTCAGTGCTGAGCGAAACCGCGGAACTGGCCTATAAATGTGACCAGTTTTATAATAAACAAAGTGAATCCGGTTTACGGTATAATGACCGTCAATTAAATATAGACTGGAAAATTCCACCGGAAAAGGCACTCATTTCCGAAAAGGATGCCCAGCTACCGGATTTCAACCCTTCTGTCAGGGAATTTATTTATCAATAATATGCAGGATGCCAATTTTCTTCGGGTAGCGGTAACCGGTAGCAGCGGACAACTGGGTGCAGAATTTATACGGATTACCGGAAATCATCCGCGCTTTCACTTCACATTTTTATCGCGGGAAATTTTTCCGCTTGACCAGCCGGAAAAAATGACGACATGGCTTAAAGAGAATCCGGTCGATATCTTTATCCATTGCGCCGCTTATACGGCTGTTGACAAGGCCGAATCAGAGAAGGAAAAGGCTTTTCTGCTCAATGGAACAGCTCCCGGTCTGATTGCTTCAGTTCTTTCAGAGACCTCCGCAAAACTCATTTATATATCAACCGATTATGTGTTTGACGGGAATTCAGATTCCCCTTTATCCGAAGATGCAAAAACAAATCCCATTAATATTTATGGGGCCTCCAAGCTGGAGGGGGAACGGCTGGTTCTGCAAAACAATCCGCTTACCCAGGTAATACGAACTTCATGGGTATATTCTTCCCATGGAAATAATTTTGTAAAAACCATGATTCGCCTGATGAAGGAGCGTGATTCGATAAATGTAGTGAAGGATCAAATGGGTTCACCGACTTATGCCGGAGACCTGGCAGCTGCTATTATGAAAATGTTAGAAACAAATCATTTCATCCCGGGTATTTATCACTTTAGTAATGAGGGCGAAACCAATTGGTTTGGTTTTGCAGAGGAAATAAAGAAAAGAACAAACAGTGCATGTCAGGTTTTGCCTATTCCCAGTTCAGACTTTCCGACAGCAGCAAAAAGACCCGCATACTCATTACTGGATAAAACAAAAATTAAAAAAGATTATAATCTTTTCATTCCGGACTGGCGAACCAGTCTGTCCGTTTGTATTGACATCTTAAAGAGAAAGGAAGTGTAAAATTGGTAATAAGCGAAAGTTATTTGGCAAATTTGGTTTGTTTCATACTATCGGATTTTAACCCGATCACAGGCGTCTCGCTAAGATTTCCATTTATTCCATATAACAACTCTTCATTCAGATCCAGGACATCTTTCTGCAGACCATAAATTTCATGAGTTAGTTTTCGGACTTTTTTCATGGCAATCAAATAGCCCAGGGAAAAGATAAAAAAACCGGCAATCAGGACCTCCAGCATATTCAGCTGTACGGCTTTGAGCAAATCGATGACAGTTTCCATAAGTAAAAATTTTGATAGGATTGGATTAAAACCACTTTAAAAATACCCTATGAAGGCCAGATCTACAACGTAAAAACACTTCCGTTTACGTACCGTATTTATACGAAATTTTTCCCGTCTCTTTGATCAACTTCAAAGTAACCAACTGAAAGTCATGGCAAGAATGTGCCAATAAAGGAGTTATTTCTTCCCCTCATTTTCTGAAACACCAATCTGGATATTACCCCTTACCGGATAAGCCCCATCTGCATTTCTCCCGGAAATTGCCAATGGAAGTGGTTGCCGGTATCCCTGAGGATCCCTGACAATTAAATATAAATTGTAACTCCCTTTCGGAATTGTTGGGGGCAGCTCAAAATGATCAGTTACTGACTTCACTTTTACATTCAGTAAAATGGATCCGGGATCAAAGGCTGAGGTTCCGGACCAAATAATCGTCCCCGTTGCATTTCTTAATTCATACATGACTTTCCAGTTTTCATATACTGGCGCAGCACCGATATTCTGCCATCCGATGGTAATCATAAATCCCGCCCCGATGTTCAGGTTTTGACTCATATTACCTTCTGTAAGTATCAATCGATAGCCGGCGAATTTCGACGAAGTGCGGATATTATTCAGTGCGTCTGAGTTACCCAGTGATTTATCGAGATTACCATTACCAAAACTATTCACGTGAAAGTATTTCATCTGTCTTGGCATATCTCCAAATGGTTTCCCCCCATATGAAGCGTAACCCAGATCGGCGGGTTCACCTACAACCGGGGCATATTTGTAACGATTATTTATAGCCGTATCAAAATGAAATCCATTATAAACAGTGGGGTTCGCGTTTATCCATCGTGACAAATAGCTATCCGTCCATCCCCAATTATCCCGTCTCCATCCGAGCAATCCGGCGTCATTCGATGTCGTAAGTGCATAAAATCCAACTGCCGGCGGAATCATTGTATTGTGTAGTTGATTTCCATCAAAAGTGGCAACCATAGCCACACACTGAAATGCAGGATATTGATGAACTGTGTAGCTGATAATACTGTCAAGCGTTTCAACGGTTGCAATGTCAGCTGATGAGGCCGGAATTTCGTTATTTGTCCATTCTCCATAATTTCCATAACCTCTTACATCTATATAATGGATAATGTTCCTGTATTGTATTCCATTAAAAGAGCCTTTCATAATATGTTTGTTGACTGCCGCATTCAATGATTTCCAGGCCGCCAGCCAATATGGACTATTATAATTTGGAATCCATATTCCATCTACGATCCAATCCTTTGAATTTTCGGTCTGCATCTGGTTGTGCAAATACAAGGGATAGAAAAGTTTTGCACCTTCAACCACAGGAACCTGGCCGCAGCCTCCGCACATTTGCATGATTCCGAATGAAAATTCCTGTTTGTTACTAATTGCATCATTTATCTTTTTATCAAACTGCGAAAAATCATATGTTTCGGGCGCACCTGAAAACAATGCTATATCCGTATATGAAAACCGATAATAAACATCCAGTCTCTTGCTGCTCACCGCCGCGTCAGGTATGTTCACCGTATTCTGATCGTTCCATTGTTCGGCGCCCGCACCGGGCCGGTTTAAATCAGGATCCGAGATCGGTATCTGTTTAAATGTAAGCGGAAAATTAGCTGTTTGTGAAAGACCCTGATTACAGGAAACGAACGTAAAACTGAACAGAATTATATATGAAAGAAAAATCAGCCGCATGCCGGGGGGTTTAAGGAAATGGTAAAACACATTGTTCAATTTCTGCATATCCGGATTGGAACCGCGGCTATGTGCCAAACGATCAGTAAATATATTCATCTTCCGATGTTAAAGAATAGCCTGGGCCGCTTTACCTTTTTGTTTAACAAATCTTCTATTATTGCCCTGAAAGCCTATCCGCGCTATAAGAAAATAACCCCTCTCACGGCGAAGCCGAAAGAGGGGTTTCTGTTGCCTGACCTGGATTCGAACCAAGACAAACAGAGTCAGAGTCTGTCGTACTACCGTTATACTATCAGGCAGTCTGAATAAAGGAAGTTTTTTCCTTTATTTTCGGTTGCAAAGATAACTTAGAGAGTTGAAACCGAGGATAATATCAGAAGAATATGCCCGGCATTTTATTAACAGAATCTGAATCCTCTTTTCCTGCCGATCTTCGTCCCAAATATCTGACTTTTGTATAATCTTTGATTATATATTTGATTATCAATTTATTGTGCAATAAAAAAAAACTCCGGCTCCAGGTTACGAATCCTTCATCCACAGTTACTAATCTATGAACAAGAAAATCGCGCTGTCTGATTCAGATCTTATAGAAGCGATAGGGCAAAATGAAATGCTCGAATCAGCTATAAGGCAGATTTATCATGATCATGCAGAAATCACAAGATCTTATATTATGGGGAAAGGCGGAACAGAGCAGGATGCTGATGACATCTTTCAGGAAACGGTGGTTGCTTTTATCGACGCCATTCAAAAATCAAAATTCCGGCAGGAATCAGGTATCCGGACCTATTTGATTTCAATATCCAAAAATATCTGGTACAATGAAATCAGAAGGAGGCAAAGAGCTGGCAACCGGGAAAAACTTTTTGAAATGGAACGTAATCAGGAAGATCCGGGAATCAATGAAATCATTCAGGATCGGGAATTGAAAAAACAATTAAACCTGTTGCTTGAGAACCTTGGAGATTCCTGTAGAAAGATTCTTGAAATGTTTTATTATGAGAATTTATCCATGAAAGAGATTGTATCGCATTTACATTATGAAAATGAGCAGGTAGTCAGAAATAAGAAATACAAATGCCTGCAACAGCTGACAGACAAAATGAAACTAAATAAGGTTGTTGTACAACAAATAAATGAACTGATAAATAAATAGATTATGAGGCCGGACAACGAAATACTGATAGACTATCTGGATAAGCAATTGAGCAGCGAAGAATCTGCCCAGGTTGAAAGCGCAGTCCATAATAATATTGATTACAAAAAGGAATTGCAATATCTGAACCTGGCGATCGACACGGTTCGGCTGGATTCAATTAATCAAAAAGTTGCATCGATTCGTCAGTCGCTGGGGGAAAAGCAAAGAGTTGAAATGCCGGCTCCAGCCATCGTCCGCAATATTAATAAGGTCGCCCTGCGTATTGCGGCAAGCATCGTTCTCTTTCTCCTTGTTGCCTCTGTATATAAATATGTGTCTGTTAATAATCAATCTTTCTATAACAGGCAATTTACAGGATATGAATTGAGCAATAGCCGTGGTCAGGATACTCATGATGCGGAGGCAGAAGCTTACCAGAATAAAAAATGGAACGAAGTGATTTCGATTTATCAAGAGCAATTAAATAAGTCGAATCAGCAATCATTCCTGGCAGGGATGGCGGAAATGCAATTGAAACATTTCCCCAACGCAATCGGCCTTTTTGAAAATATTATGAATTCTCAATCTGGAGACATTGCGTTTAAGGAAGAAGCGGAGTATAATTTATCCATGGCATACCTCATGAATCACGAAGGGAAAAAAGCCATTGATATCATAAATAAAATAAAGGAAAATCCAAATCATACCTATTATCCCATCGTATCTAAAATATCGCCTATAGACTTGAAAATCATAGAGTTAAAAAACAAATAAAGAGCCGGTTACATTTGAACCACCGGTGGTTACTAAGTAGGTAAGCAGTATGGAAAATAAATGCCCTGAAAACCAAACGATCTGATTCTTCGAAAACCATTAACCCAATCCTTTGAAATCCGTCTAATCCTTTGAAAACCGTCAAATCCTTTAAAATTCAGAAATCCTTTGAAATCCGTCCAATCCTTTGAAATTCCTGAAACAGTCGACGTATCCCTGATCACCGAATAAGTTTAGACAACTTGATTTTAAATATCCAATACTAACTATGAAAAGCGTCGACTTTTTTTTCTTTTCTTTTTCTGATCGTAATCAATAGAATCGTACCGAAACCGAATGCGAAAACAGCCCAATTCCAGGGCTGTTTTTTCTTGTACAAAGCCCGGGGGTCTCCAGTAAGAATAATATGCGACCAATAAGCCGGATTTCGTAAAAGTGGGTTTTCCTTAATAAACTCCAGTTTCGCTTGTTGCAATGCACGGGATTTATCTTCCCCTTCATCCAGATATTTGTAAAACAATTTGATAATCTCCGAAGTAGAATGGTCATCTGCCTTCCACAACGTATTGATCGTACTTGGACAGCCGGCGTAAAGGAAGGCGCGTGCAAAACTCATGACTCCCTCATTATGCACTAATTCTCCCCTTCCGGTCTCACATGCACTTATCACAATCATCCTGCAGCTGTCCATATTCAACGAATATATTTCATCCAGAAATAAAAAATCTTCTGAACGTATTCCTGCAACGGGATAAAATGCAATAAAAGAAGCTGAGGGATTATCCAGGTCGGTCACCGCATGGGTTGCCAGATGAATGACCGGGAAACGACCTATATTTTTTATAAAAGCATCCTTTGTCGCAGAATCGCCGGGCAATCGAATACCTTGTAACCCATTGATTTCTTCCCCCGAAAAAGGCAATTTTTCAAGGCCTTGCAATCCCTCTTTTTGGGGCCGGTATCCTTTTTGAGAAAAGGGCGCAAATGAAAGTATATCTCTATTTTGTTTCTGACTGACCGGAGCATCGTGATCCATCAGATAACGTGCTGAAAATTCGTATCCGACGGTATGATTTTCAATAACCATTTTCCCATTCTCATCATCCGGCAAGGATTCAACAGGCAGCTGGAAAAAAAGACCATCCGGTATAACGATCCATTTTTTTTTATTCCCAGCCAGTCGGTTCATCGGCTTCATCAATTGTTCGTAGAGATACCTCCTCAAGGCCAATGTATTTTCATGCCTTCCATCTCCGGCAGATTGCAGGGTTTGAATCCATTTTTGAATATTCTTCCGAATAATTTCTCCACTGTCGAGCCCGATATGTTCCAGGGCCGATTTTGTCAAAACAAATATCTCAATCCTGTCATCAGTATTAAATAAACTGATCAGAGCCTGCTCTCCACTCATAGATTTCTGCAGGTCACTGATAGAAGGAAAATCATCTGAATACTTTAGCCGGTAAAAGCGGCTATCGGCGTCCATCTTTCTATGAAGGTTTACAAGTTTCGTTTCATAAACTGATCTCTCATTATTTATCTTTCGTAACATTTCTTCGTCAATATATTCTTCAGCTCTCGAATTCAAGCGCGCAATATTGAATTTTATATTTCTTTCTTCTTTTTCCAAATAACTTTCGGTTCCGGCAGACGAAAGAAAATTTCTTTCCCTGATCTGAGAACTCATAATGGATGCTTTATTTTTTTCTGATATCAAAAAGGCAGCATCCAGATATTTCATATCCGGAAAGAGCTGGTCCAGGTGTAAACATACCCGCATTGCATGTGTATAGACATCGCCGCTTTTTTGTTTCAGGAGAATTTTGGCATCATCCATTTCATAACTCTTTTCAATATATTCAAGCAATGAAATTGTAGATTGATAGGTATCATAAGCCGCCTTAAGATCCTCAGATCTGGAAGTCTTTCTGTATAGTATTTCCCAGGCAGAAGCTTTTTTATTCAGTACTTCAAATAATCGGTAATATGCGAAAGAACCCATAAAGCTGCCGGGATTTTTGCGTATATCTTCGTCTACAGAGTTTCCTGAATATATGACCAATGCATTTTGCAAATGTCGCAGCGCCGAATCTGGTTTGCCATGATAAATATCCAGATCACTCAGATAAATTTCATTTTCTCCGTCATCCAATACATTTGTATGAAGAGATTTTTTTTCCCGGCGGTATTGATCAAGCCAGTTCGCCGCGGCTTCGGGATTTCCTTCTTCAAGAGCCGTCCTGGCCATTTCGTTTAATACATTAGGCGCCGATGCAACATTTACTTTTTTAAAAAAAGACAAGCTGGCATCAAATTGCCTCAGTGCTCTGTAAGTCCTGCCCATATTCATATATAATGGCGTACTTAAGCTGTGATAGTTGAGTATTTTCTTGTAAATCGACAGGGCCTGTTCATACTGCCCCAGTTTGAAATGACAGGCAGCAATATTCAGTTCCAAACTGAATTTATCCGTAAGCCCCTTAGAATCTATCAGCAATAAAGCCTGGCTGAAATAATTCCTGCTCTGAAAGTAGTTGCCATTGTCATAATATAAAACACCCAGTGTATTAAATAAACGGGTCCGGTCCTCGCGGTTACCCAGGTTTTCCGGGCTTTGTACCGCCCGTAACAGGAAATAAGTTGCCGAATCGAAGTTGTTTTGATTATAATATCCCGCGCCCGCCAAAATTTCATTCATGAATTTCTGGTCGGGAGTTGATGAATACTGTATGGCCTGCAGATAAGACGATGTGGCTTTTGAGTAGTCCCTGTATACTTCATACAAAACGCCGAGTTTATAATTGGACTGGTACAAAAGGCTGTCAGTCATCCTCCCGCGGGGCATTTGGATTAAATCAGAGATGATTCTCCTGAATCCAATCATGCAGGTACTGTCGTCTTTCGAAGAAGTATTGGGGGTATTGAAAAGTTTATTAATCCTGTTGTAAGACGAGAGTATCCTTTCTAATGCAGGAAGACCAGGAGAATATTCTTTAAAAGAATAGATGAACAGGAAAGAGAATCGAATAAAAAAAACTTTCCCGGACATAAACAGCTTTTTTTACAGCTCTGTTGTAACGTCCGGGAAAGCGCAATATTGCAAATACTTAACCAGTTTAGTTGCCCCGCACAATAACGATTAGCGGAGGTCTTGCAGAAGGACCTTTACTGATTAGCAGGTCATTCAGTGTGTTCACCAAGAAATCGGTCATCGTGAGAAGCGTCGCTGCCGGAACGTCCGATTTATGATTATAATAAACCAGTTTCAGCTGGATTTTCTGGGGAGCGAAATTACTGTTATCATTCAATTTATAATAAATCGTTGTATTTACTGTCGCTCCATTTAGAGGAAGCAATCCGAACAAGCTATTGCTCATTGATTTCTTTAAATCAATAAACCCGGTCTTCTGATCTATTTCAATTCCCTGATTATGGGCAAAGTTATTATAGTCAAACTGACAACCCTGTCCCTGATTTCCCTGACAAGGCGCCACTCCATATGGATTCGCGTTAAAATAAGGTTTTGAAGTTGTATCGGATTGTGACAAGACGTAAACACTATCCATATAGGCTGCTCCCGCAACGATTAACTGGGAAAGACATGTATCACTTGTGCCAGTTTTTACAAACGCCACAGAATACCGTTGGCCGGTTTCAGATTGAGTCAGATTAATGGCCCCCGTTGTGGCATTTATATTCAAGCCGTCCGGCCAGGAAAGGTAGGTTCCAGCAATACCCTGGTTATTCTGGGGATAAACATAATAATTTCCGGAGGCTGGCTGCGAATACACAATAGAGTCACCATAGTCAGGCGCAAAATTACATCCTGGCGCAGAAGTTTCCGGATAAGGAATTTGCGGTTTTTCCGGAGTCGCCAATGTGGTGTCGCCGACATGCGGAACAATTACGGTAGTGGAAGTATTGTTATTCTGAATGGGTTGGTCGACCGATTTTTTACATGCAATGGCGATGCAAATGGTCATTATAAGGATCAGGGATCCTTTGTTTAGATTTAGTTTCATGGGTATCAGGGTTCGGGTTAAAATCACTACAAGATACTCGGAAAACACTGTATTTGCAAGGGTTCCCGCGTATTATTCGGAAAGAAAACCGGTGAAAATACAGCTGATATTTGTACCGGTTGCCAGCATTTCTTCCCGTTTTGGGAAAATTAAAAGTGAGGGCACTGCACTTCCTGCCTGCCGCCGTCGGTAGTCTTTTTGAAAATATAAATCAATGAAATTTCAATTCCTCCCTGACTCTGTGAAGCCACTTTGAATCCCGAAACATTTACGTCATAACTCATCCCGAGATTGAATTTTCCATAGTCCAAGCCTATATATGGAATAACGGTGTCCCCTACATTTCATTATCGGCCTGAAAGCCTTGGTGGATAACCGTTTGGCCGTTTCAATTTCCGTTACATAAAAACACTTAGTAAGGACAGATTTGATATTACAAAAAAACAAATAACCCTTCCTGGGGGACTCGGATTTCGCGTTCGGAAATTAACGGGGCTCGTTTGGAAATTTTGAGGGTCGTACGGACACAGTGGACAGTATGTTTACTCACACATTCATCTTTAATCAAAAAAAATGTTCACTATGTACTTCAAAAAACTAACCAAACGACCCTGGGACTCCCGAAAAAATTACCTGCCTTTGTTAGCAGCCCTGGCGTTTTCGTTCGGATGTCACAAATCTAATGTTGATCAAAAAGATCTGCGGGATTTCCAACAGATAAACCTCGTCGCCAATAACAATGAATACAATGCAAGTCATATCGACAGTACACTTTTGAATGCATTTGGAATGGCATGGACTTCAAATGGATTTGCATGGGTCAACTCCGTGGGAGGACATGTAAGTGAAATTTACAATTCAGAGGGAGTTAGGCAGAGAGCAGTTAACATCCCTTCTTCAGCTTCACCTGCAGATTCGAATGGCGGATTTCCCTGTGGTATAGTTTTGAGTTCGGGTAAAGGATTCAACCTGCGGAACGGGCCTTCCAGCTTCCTCTTTTCCGGATTCGAAGGTGGACTTTCAGGATGGAACCCGGCCTCCGGGAATAATGCCCAATTTATCCTGCATCCGCCCGGAGCCAGTTTTACCGGCCTGGCCATTGGTTCGAGCGCCGGAAGAAATTTCATTTACGTGGCAAACTTCGGAGCTAAGAAAATTAATGTATGGGACACGACATTCGCTCGTGTAGATATGCCGTTCAAAGACCCTACGCTGCCGGATGATTATTCTCCCTATAATATTCAGGCCGTCGGTGATTCATTATTTGTCATGTATGCGAAATTGAAAACAAAGGATCCGGGAGCCGGGCATGGGGTGGCTGGTGATGGATTTGGATATGTCAGCGTGTTCAGCACAGATGGGACGTTTGGAAGACGATTTGCTTCTCAGGGCACATTAAATATACCCTGGGGTGTGACCATGGCGCCTTCAAATTTTCTACAGGAAAAGGACGTCTACAGCAGCGGAAATAATAACGATGGTTACGGTACAAAAAATTCCTTCCTAAACAGTAATTCGGCGAACCAGGAAAATCATTATTTGAATGAGCAGGTGATATTGATCGGAAATTTTGGCGATGGACGGATTAATGTATTCAGTCTGGATGGAAAATTTCTTGGCCAGTTGCAAACGCATAAACACACACTTGTAATCGATGGATTGTGGTCACTCTCTTTTCCGCCTGCAAGTGCAAATATTGATGCCGGCAGATTGTATTTCACAGCAGGACCTGATGGTGAAAAGGATGGAGTTTTCGGATATATCATTAAAAAGTAAGAGTGGGTAATTCAATAATGCAGGCAAGTAAAAAGGCCCCTTCTCAGGGGCCTTACTGTTTAAAAAAACCTTCGTTGCCCGACGAGGATTCGAACCTCGACAAACAGAATCAAAATCTGTCGTACTACCTTTATACTATCGGGCAATTCGCAAACAGGCCGCAAAAATAAGGTTTTTTAAAAAACGGGGCGAACTAAAACAGAATTCCAACATTTATTTTACTTCAACGAGATAAAAGTTCTTTTTGCCTTTCTGAACAAGGATATATTTTTCATGCAACAGCAGATCCGTACTTACATTAAATTGTAAATATTCAATCCTGTTGCGGTTGATGCTGATACCACCATTCTGAATCATCTTTCTTGCTTCTCCTCTGCTCGGAAGGATTCCGGTTTCCGCCAAAAATCGTACGAGATCAACGCCTTTGTTCAGTTCACTTAGAGAAAACTCAGATTTCACAA
>DASXNJ010000313.1:0-23270 GCA_036495145.1 Puia sp. | reverse complement strand
AATCTTCCAATTGCCATTGGCAAGACAATCAATAATGAAAATTTCATTGTAGATCTGTCAACGATGCCGCATCTGCTAATGGCCGGAGCTACAGGTCAGGGTAAATCGGTCGGATTGAATGCCATACTTGTTTCACTTCTCTATAAAAAACATCCATCCCAGCTAAAACTGGTGCTGGTCGATCCGAAAAAAGTCGAACTCAGTCTGTACCGCATCATTGAAAAACATTTCCTGGCCAAACTCCCGGGTGAAGAAGAACCGATTATTACTGACACGAAAAAAGTAGTTTATACACTGAATGCACTTTGTATCGAAATGGACAATCGCTACGACCTGTTGAAAGAAGCAGGTACAAGGAATATTCGTGAGTATAATGACAAATTCATCAAAAGGAAACTAAATCCGCAAAAAGGTCATCAGTATCTGCCGTTTATTGTACTTGTTATAGATGAATTTGCTGACCTGATCATGACGGCAGGAAAGGAAATCGAAATGCCTATTGCGCGACTGGCTCAACTGGCCCGTGCTGTTGGGATACATCTTATTATTGCCACTCAGCGCCCTTCCGTAAATATTATTACCGGTACCATCAAGGCAAATTTCCCGGCACGAATCGCTTTTAAAGTTTCTTCCAAAATCGATTCCCGAACAATCCTTGATGCCGGAGGAGCAGAGCAGCTGATTGGCAAGGGAGACATGCTGGTTTCCTATAATGGGGAAATTACACGACTTCAATGTGCCTTTGTGGATACTCCGGAAGTGGAGGAGATTGCCGAATTTATTGGCAAACAACAGGGTTATCCGGAGGCGTTTCTATTACCAGAATATGTGGATGAAAGAGACATGAGTGACAAGGATTTTGATGCCAATAACCGTGACCCGTTGTTCGAAGACGCCGCCCGGCTTATCGTACAGAATCAGATCGGTTCAACGTCTCTGATTCAACGAAGGATGAAGTTGGGTTATAACCGGGCAGGTCGTTTGATGGATCAATTAGAGGCAGCCGGAGTGGTAGGACCCAATCAGGGAAGTAAGGCCAGGGAAGTTATTATTAAAACCGATTCTGAACTTTCGGTTTATCTCACGCAATTAGGCGGCGGTCACGCTAATCATTTTTAACAGGCATGGCATAACGATTGCAATTCGAATGGCATATCTTGCCCCCGTTTTCATCAAATTTCCCATATGAAAGTGATGTTTTGTTTTTTTTGCGCTTTTTTAAGTGTGGTTGGATGCTTCGCACAGGGCAGTGATCCGTCCGCAAAAAAAATCCTCGATAAGGCATCGTCAAAAATTAAATCCTATAAATCTATTCAGGCAGTTTTCACCTTGCAGGTTCAGGATGCTCAAGGTGCGCCTCAGGGAACGAAAAAAGGAACCGTCAATATGAAAGGGAACAAGTATGTAATTCTGATTACAGGCCAGGAGATTTTTTGCGACGGAAAAACGATCTGGACCTATGACAAATCGGCCAATGAAGTTACAATTACCAAAGTCGATCCAAGCTCTAATACGCTGTCCCCTCAGAAATTATTTACTAACTTTTATGATAAGGATTTTCTGTACAAGTTGAACGGAGAACAGAAAATGGGCAACAAGACAGTTGTAGAAATTGAAATGACGCCAAATGACAAGACACAGAATTTTCACAAGGTGTATTTATATGTAGATAAGAAAACAAATCTGGTGACTTCGGGAAAAATGCTCGACAAAAGCGGCAACAGATATATTTATACTATTAATAGTCTGAATGGTACTGCGAACCTTCCGGACGCCAGTTTTATATTTGATAAATCAAAGCATCCTGGTGTAGAAGAGGTGAACTTAACTCAATAGTAAACCTGACATAAAGCGTCAGTTTCTTACTTTCATGCCTGCTCTTCTCCCCACCTGAAGCTTTTCAACTCAAATCCGGCAAGGTCAATCACGCGGTCTACAACCGTTGCGGCAAGTGCTTCGATGCTAATTGGCTTACTGTAAAAAGAAGGAGTGGCGGGGCAAATAATGCCTCCTGCCAGGGTGACCGTTTCCATATTTCTGATATGAATCAGATTGTATGGCATATCACGTAAAACACAAATAAGTTTCCTTCTTTCTTTCAAAATAACATCCGCTGCTCTTGTAATCAGGTCTGTACTTATCCCGCCCGCAATCCTGCCGAGGGTGCCCATAGAGCAGGGAATAATGATCATCGTATCATATCGGGCTGAACCTGATGCGAACGGCGCCATGAAATCGTCCGTTTCAAATATATCTAACGGGAAATGCTTGTATGCCTGATTTCCCAGTTCTGTTTCCCATACAGTACGTGCATTTTTGGTCATGACAATGGAAACCGCTTCCCATTGGGTACGTATTGTAAGTAGTTTCTGAATAAATAAACTAGCATATAATGAGCCGCTGGCCCCGGTTATGGCAACCACTATTTTTCGCATAACTTCTTACTTGAAATTACAAAGTAGATGATTTTATATTGATATGCGTCAATTTTACACCTGTTATTAATATTTATCAGAGGTGTAACAATGTTGCTTACTGTAAAATTTTATCTTTGGCTTTTCATAGGATAAGGTTTAATGGTTAATGGTATTTGATTAGTGCGGCCTCCCTTCAACAAGGAGGCTTTTTTGGGCCCTTTTATGGTCATTCGATTACTTTTTGATGGTATTAAAGATTGCCAGATGGGAGGGATCGAAATGATCATCCGGCATATATGCCAAACCCAATTGGAAAAGTGCCGCTTGTTGCAGGCGCAGGAAGATCTTATGATTCTTATTTGGTTTTGCTGAGACGACGCGATTAAAAGCAACTTTATTATAAATTCCCAGGCAATAGATGTTCACATAATATTTGCCTTTTGGTAAACTGATTTTTATCCGATTATTGATATCCGGATAAAATATCTGTTTAATAACTCCGGCACCGCGAAGATCATACCGGTCAAAAATTATGAAGACAGAATCTATTTTTGAAAGTTTATCAGATGCGTTCTGCAATAATATAGTTATTGTACTGGAATCTTTGGAAGGCAAACTATCATAACCAAAACAGCGGCAGGACGCCACGGTGAGCAATACAAATATGATTCCTCTATAGAACATTCAGCATAGGATCTATTGGAATGGCTACGAAAATGTTCTATTACCTCAGTTAATACAAAAGCACCATTTATATTCGAAGCTGGGCCCTCTAGAAACGAAAAAAGCAGGCTTTTATGTTAAGCCTGCTTTTTTAATTTCATAACTTGTTAAGCCTCAGCCATATCTGGGATTGCTTCCACCTTATAATCACCCTGATCCAATTTCTTTTTGGTGGCTTCAAACGCAATCAGTGTAGCATCTATATCTGCGTCATTGTGTACCGCTGTCGGTATCAGGCGATAAATAATATGTCCTTTGGGAATAACCGGATATACCACAATCGAACAAAATATTCCAAAGTTCTCCCTTAAATCCATAACCATTGCGGTCGCTTCCGGCACGTCTCCCTTCATATAGATCGGGGTCACCACAGAATCAGTTTTACCAATATCAAATCCCTTTTTACGAAGTCCCGCCTGCAGCTTTTTTGCATTACTCCACAGCTTATCTTTTAAAGTGGGATTATTTCTGAGTAATTCCAGTCGTTTAAGATTTCCAAGCACAAGAGGCATCGGCAAACTCTTTGCAAAAATCTGACTGCGTATATTATAACGAATATAATCAACGATAAGCCTTTCACCGGAAACAAAAGCACCAATAGATGCCATGGATTTAGCGAAAGTTGAAAAGTATAAATCGATTTCTTCCTGTACTCCCTGTTCTTCGCCAGCGCCTGCACCTGTTTTCCCCAGTGTTCCGAAACCGTGTGCGTCGTCCACCAGCAAACGAAATTTATATTTCGATTTTAAAGCGGCGATTTCTTTTAATTTTCCCTGGTCACCGGCCATTCCAAATACACCTTCCGTAATTACCAGCACGCCACCGGCATTTTGTTTCTCAATCAGTGCATTGGCACGCTGAATTTGTTTTTCAAAATCAATCAGGTCGTTATGCTTAAAAACATATCTGTGGCCTGCGTGAAGACGAAGACCGTCGATAATACAGGCATGACATTCGGCGTCATATACAATGATATCATGACGGGCACATAACACATCTATAATGCTTACCATTCCCTGGTAGCCATAATTCAACAGCGCGGTATCTTCTTTTCCCACAAATTCAGAAAGCTCTTTTTCGAGTTGCTCATGCTGATTGCTGTTTCCGCTCATCATACGGGCGCCCATTGGCGATGCCAAACCATATGCCGCTGCTCCTTCTGCATCTGTTCTTCTTACCTCGGGATGATTTGCCAGTCCCAGGTAGTTATTCAGACTCCAGACGATCATTTCTTTGCCCCGGAATTGCATACGGCTTCCAATTTCACCTTCCAGTTTTGGAAAAGCAAAATATCCGTGTGCCCTTTCCCTATGTTGTCCGATTGGACCATTATGCCTCGTAAGTTTTTCAAAAATATCTGCCATAGATTTTGAACATTAGTTAAAAATTGCAACAAAAATAATGCATTTGGAGAACCAGACAAGGCGCAAATGCAGATACCTTTGTTCAAACTCATACGGCAAATGCGGAGACACTTTTTTTCAATTTTAGCATTTTTGGTTCAAACCGCTGCCATACAGGCTCAACCCGGTGGCGAGCCACTAGTGAGACCCAAGCTGGTTGTAGGAATTGTAGTAGATCAGATGCGCTGGGATTATTTGTACAGGTATTACGATATGTATGGGGCAGGTGGTTTTAAACGAATGCTCAGCGAAGGTTTTTCCTGCGAAAATACATACATCAACTATCTGCCATCTTATACAGCAGTAGGACATACTTGCATTTTTACCGGTTCGGTGCCTTCTATTACAGGAATTTCAGGAAATGACTGGACGGAACAGTTAACAGGGGCACATGTCTATTGTACGGACGACAGCACGGTTCAAGCCGTAGGAGTAAGTGCTTCTCCGGACGGGAAGATGTCACCCAGGAATCTACTCGTCACCACCGTTACCGACGAGTTGCGCATGGCAACTCAATTTCAATCGCGCGTGGTAGGTATTTCATTGAAAGACCGGGCTGCTATTCTGCCCGCCGGTCATACAGCCAATGCGGCTTTCTGGTTGGACGATGAGACCGGAAGTTTTATCAGTAGTACCTATTATATGAATAAGCTGCCCGAAGCCGTTATAAAATTTAATAAGGAAAAAAATATTGAGAAATATCTTCAACATGGATGGAATACATTATATCCCATAAATTCCTATGTCGCCAGTGATTCGGATAATAAATCTTATGAAGGGAAATTCCCTGGTGAATCAGCACCGGTATTTCCACATGATATTAAGTCGGCATATTCAAAAAGTCGTAGTATTTTCCGGGCTACACCCTATGGAAATTCGCTAACCCTCGATTTTGCAAGCAACGTATTGGATGCATATCAAATGGGGCAGAGGTCCACCACAGATTTCCTAACGATCAACTGTGCATCTACGGATTATGTAGGTCATTTGTTCGGACCAAATTCTATAGAAGAGGAAGATGTTTACCTGAGGCTGGATCAGGATCTTGCGTCGTTCTTTTCAGAACTTGATTCAAAAATAGGAAAAGGAAACTGGCTGGTTTTTCTGACAGCCGATCACGGATCTGCGAATGCTGTCGGGTATTCTCAGGAAAATCGGATACCGGCAGATTTTTATGTCAGCCGGGACTTACTGACGAACCTTACCCAGCTAATACAGCAGAAATTTGGTATTTCAAATGCGGTCCGTTCAGGAGAAAATTACCAGATCAATTTTGACCTAGCCAAAATTGCTGGAGCGAATGCTGATTTTGATGCGATAAAAAAACTGTCGGTGGATTATCTTAAAAAACAACCAGGTGTGGCATTTGCGGTTGATTTAGATAAAATACAGGATGCTGCCATTCCGGAACCTATCCGCACAATGATTATTAATGGGTATAATTATAAAAGAAGCGGGCAGATTCAGGTCATATTTCAGCCTGCCTGGCTCGAGTCCTATGCCCGAACAGGCACGACCCATGGTGCATGGAATCCCTATGATACTCATATACCTTTGATCTTTTTGGGCTGGGATATTCGTCCGGGAGCAACAGCCGACCTGGTTCATATGACAGATATCGCATCCACGCTGGCCACGCTCTTGCATATTCAGGCTCCCAACGGAAATATCGGGACGCCGATCGTTGAATTACTCCGGAGGTAAAAAAACTTAATCTCGAAAGCTACAATTTTGGGCAGTGATTGATTGCCCTGATCGCCACTATTGTTTCTGTCAGTTTATCCTGAAGGTTATTTGGGAATCAGTGCCTGCCTGATTCTTTCAGCGATATCCAGAAGATGGTATTTGCTTACCTTATCCTGGGATGCATTGGTTGCCGTCAGTATTCGGTTGCGCAACGCTGTTAGGTGACCACGGGCGATTGAAGGTATATCCGTATTCTTTATATCGGGGCCAAATAAAATGATTAATCCACGGGGTAATCCCACAGGTAGGGTCGGTTGTGAAGGATTCATTAGTGATATCATGATATCCGCATATTGTTTTTGTAAATTTCTTCTGAAAGGATCAATCGCTTCCTGAGGTGTGTTGAGCTCATTCCAAATTCCCTTCTCCAGATCGGTAACCATGTCATCCGGACCATAGACGGTCGTCTTTCCAAAACGATCACTCATGACTTCCATCCTGAATAAACGCGAAGCTGACAGCAAGGAGTTCAAAACACCTCCCTGGGTATTGGCAATCAATTCCGTCGAAGAAGGGCTGCTGATTTTGTTTAAAATATTTTTATCAAGCAACCAATAGGGAGTTTTAAACAGCTGATTCTGTAAAAAAAGAACGGATTGCTGCTGGATTGATTTCGGTGTTGGCTGATATACTTCTCCCGGTTCTTCAACGCTTTTAACTGTTTCATATATCCCCCCTACATTTTTTGTAACATGGTTCATGTAGCGGCTGAATTGTCCCAACAGTTGAGTGTACATATCTTCCAGATTTTCATAAGTATCTGCTTCTTCTTTTGTCCAAACAGGCAACTGGACAATAATTTTCTTCAGATTGAGTATTCCATATTCACTGGCTTTTATTGCATCATCGCCAAGGTCCTCCGTTTGGGAACGCGGATCGAAATTTTGTCCTTCTCCGCCGAACCATAGCCTGGGATTACTTTTCAGACTATCGATGATCCATCGGTTCAGGATAAGTTTATCTTCTTCAGACGATTTTGTATTTGAGATGATTTTATATCCCCATAGGATCGCCCATTTATCATAGGGTCCGATGCGTGGATATAAGCCGATCGGGCTGATCTGATCTTCCGGCTGGGCGACATAGTTGAACCGGGCGTAATCCATAATGGACGCAGTGTGACCATTGGCTTCCACCCAATTTTTATCGCGTAGTTTTTCTACGGGCGTCTTGCTACTACTGCCCATGTTGTGACGGAGGCCCAGCGAATGCCCGATCTCGTGAGACGAAACAAAACGGATCAGGGTTCCCATCAGACTGTCGCTAAATACCATAGTGCGTGCACGCGGATCCACCGCACCAGCCTGAATGAAATACCAGTCATGCAAAAGTTTCATTACATTATGATACCAGCCAATATTGCTGTTTAGAATTTCCCCCGTGCGGGGATCTGTTTCTCTTGGACCATACGCATTTTCTATATCGGAAGCAAAATAACGTATCAGAGAGAACCTCGCATCTTCAAGGTTCATCGAACTGTCTTTTTCGGGCCACTCTTTTCCGACGATGGCATTTTTGAATCCCGCTTTTTCAAAGGCGGATTGCCAGTCATTAATTCCGGCGATCAGATAAGGGCGCCATTTTTTGGGAGTGGCCGGATCGATATAATAGACAATTGGTTTTTTTGGTTCCACAAGTTCCCCTTTCTTCCAACGGTCCATATCCTCTTCTCTTGGTTCCAGACGCCAGCGACTGATAAAAGTGCTTGTCTTAACCTTCTGTGAGTTTTCTGTGTAAACAGAATATTCGCTGGCAAAGTAGCCGACCCGTGGGTCAAACATTCTTTTACGCATTGGTACAACGGGTAACATAACGAACGAATTGTTCAGTTCCATAGTGACTGCTCCCGCAGCGTCTGCTGCTGGCAGACTCGTTGAATTACCAAAACCACTTCCGGCAGATGGCGATGAGGTATATGTTTTGATCGTACGCACCTCTGTATTCAGCGGATAGGTATGCATATAAGAGACAAATGAACGGTCGCTCGCTATGCCGCTTAAATTATATCGTCTTTTCACATCCGGACCGAGACTGACCGGTTGGTTATCGAGTCTGAAAAAATCAGTAACATCGATCACCACACTATTGGAATCCCTGCCATAAGCCTTGATATCGAATGAAGCCGCAATGGGATCTTCGTTGGAATTCCTGACCGCCTGAGCAATGGGTTGTGTCGAATCAGGGGCCACACTCACGATTGTCATCACGCGTAGAAATATATTGTCTGAGGGCCCTTTTTCCCAACGGATGGTTTGTTCATTTACTTTTTCTCCGCCATACGAACGGCTTCCTGCAGGAGACTTTACGAATCGGGTGATGGCCAGAATTTCACGGTTAAAAAGCGAATCTGGTATCTCGAAATACCATTTGTCTTCCACTTTGTGCACTGTGAACAAGCCGATTTGTGTCACCGCCTTATCCGTAATTACTTCCCTGTATGGTTTGGGTGATGGTTTTGTAATCGCTGTCTGGCCACGCTTTGAAGTACTGTCAGTTTTTTTCCCATTTGGGTTGGCGGGTATATGTTGCGAAAAACATAAGCCGGAGAGTGCCAGGCCGATGATCAGGCAAGAAAATCTTTTCATCGGATGAAAATAGATTATAAAGCTTAAAACGTAAAGCACAAACCAGAAAGCTTTGTGAATGGTTCACCTGAAATGCTGAGTGGTAATCTTTTCGACTTTAAGACGTTGTAAAAGCAACTAGAGAAAGGGTGAAAATCAGGCATTTCTATTAATGCAATTCAGATCTTCAAATGCGGTCTGAAGACGGCTGATAAAACTTTCTTCTCCTTTTCGGAGCCAAACCCTGGGATCATAATATTTCTTGTTGGGTTTTTCGGGACCATCGGGATTGCCCAATTGGGCCTGCAGGTACGGTTCGTTTTTCTTATAGTACTTTTGAACACCTTCCCAGAAAGCCCATTGCAGATCCGTATCCAGGTTCATCTTGATGGCCCCGTAACCAATTGCTTCACGTATTTGATATTGAGGCGACCCGCTGCCTCCGTGAAATACGAAATAAACCGGTTTCGGTTTTGTTTTCAATTCTTTTTGTATGTAATCCTGACTGTTTTTTAAAATTACCGGGCGAAGTTCAACATTTCCCGGACTGTAAACACCATGCACATTGCCAAACGCGGCAGCCACACCAAACAAACGGCCAACCTTACTCAATTCAGTGTATGCGTATGCAACATGTTCGGGTTGTGTATACAGTTTATCATTTTCAACGCCGCTATTATCAACTCCATCTTCTTCGCCACCTGTTACGCCCAGTTCAATCTCAATGGCCATGCCCAATGGCTTCATTCTCTCGAAAAATTCTACCGACGTTCGTATGTTTTCCTCCAATGGTTCTTCGGATAAATCCAACATGTGAGAACTGAAAAGGGGTCGTTTTTTTTATTTGAAATAGGCCTCGCCTTCATCCAGCAAACCGCTGATCCAGGGCAGCCATTTTTTTGCAGCATGATCTGTATGAACCACTACAGGAATACCATAATATTTTGCCAGCGTATGGATATGCAAGGCTCCGGACACACCTCCATAAATATTAGCCTGCAATTTGTCGTTTGGCATTCCTTTACCTGCCACAAATTGCGCTCCGCCGTTTGAGAACTGTATGATAATGGGTGAATTCACTTTTGCCGCTGCTTCCATTGCAGCATTGATCGTATCTGTTCCTGTTACATTTACCGCCGGAACCGCAAACTCGTTGTTTTTTGCGTCTTCATAAAGAGCTTGCAATTCATCTCCGAATAAAACGCCTGCTGAGTACTTTGCCATGGTATAACTTTTCAGATCTATTAAGGGGGCAAAGATACGGGTTCCCGTCTGCACCACTTACGCTGTTCATTGAAAATAATCTAATAATCAGCCTGCCGGAAGGAAGAAAAATAGAAATCATTCAGTCCTGGAATTTCCCCAGGTTTTTTTGAATCAGAGCCAGGTTCTTTTGTAAGGTCTGTTTTAATTGCCTTTTAACAAGCTGTCCCATAGAACGGCATTTTAAAAAAACGGGTGCATGAAATTCCGTTGCAAGTTCTTCGCGTAGCTGGATTAATTTTTCGGGCGTTGAAATATGATCTGTTGACATAATGTTCAATAAATGCATCAGGCGAAATCTGGATGAAGCCACGCGAAATGCCATCATCGTCCTTTCTTCCGTTTGGTACTGCGTGATCGAATCCTGATTCAGATACCGGATACATATATCAACCAAAGATTTGTTTTCCTTAAAAAATTGTGGCAGATAAATATTTTTTCTTCCTTCATAACTTTGCTGATCAAAATCGATCGCGCGGATGCGATATTGAAAATCTTCAATATCCGGAGTAATATCTACGACGAAATTGTAAGATCGCATGTCACCCAATAAACGAACAAAACAACGTTCATTGAATTTTACGAACTCTTTGGCAAACCGGATTCGGTTCGTTATGGGTTCATGGAGATAAGAACTGATAAAGATATCGCCCGGAATACCGGCAATGTGATCTTCTATTAACGTTTGCTGATGAGTGAAAAAACTGATCCTGTTGGGTGATAACAGATGCTCCAGCTCCAGCCCGTAAACGCGTGAGGCATCCGCCTGTTTAATATAGAAATGGTCGTAGTTATCATTAAACTTATTTACGATACGAATCCTGAATGGACTGGAGTTTGCGAAACTGCAGAAATCTACTCTGGCCACGTCCAGATGTTTACTTACAGAAAGATCTCCCTCAGTTTTTAAAATGGCATACATTTTTACTAACCCGTCCCGGATATATTGCCAATGTTGCATATCGTATGAAACAGTTTCCCACAAACTGTCAATTCCGTTTTTATCTTTCAACGGCACGGCATACGATACATGTAAAAGATCGGCGTACGAAACCGGTAATCTTACTTCGCGACCATGGATCTGCAGATAATGTCGAAGTAAATCGTTCACGGGGAATATGGGTTTTTTCCTCGACGGCTTATTATTTTGGTCATTATCCGACGCACCTGCGACGAATGGTAATGGCATTTTTCAGTGTTTGTGTAAATGTAAGGTGAAAGTGTAAAGCGTGAAGCATAACACGATGCCTTGTGGGTGAGAGCGAATTAAAAAGGGAAATAATTCGGGCTGAAAGTTTGATATCATCAGGCTCTATGCCTTTCGCTTTCAGCACTCACATGGGTGCCTCCTGCTAAATTGTTAGAAAAATTCAGCAGGAGGGCGCAGATAAACAGTTGGTCTTGAATCAGGGGTATTGAAACTGTTGTTACTGGTTTCCCCATGGATCTTGGATTTCTGGATTTTTTCCCGGAATTGGATTTCAGAATAAGGTTCACTTCTCAGGGCCAGGATTGGTTTCAAACGGATTTGGATCAATTTCTTCTCTCTCTGTGTTAGTTTTTTTCGGATATCGGATTGAACTTAGACCATTCACTCAAAGGATAAGGTCAAATGGCTTCTCAGGACAGGATCGGTTCTTTAGGATAGGGAGATTGGAATCTAACAATACATTTAAAGGATAGGATCAAAAAGCTTTTCAGAGCGGTTTCGGTTATTTTCGGATAGGATAGGACCGGTTTTCGGAATTCAAAGGATTTGAAAAAAATGAAGTTGACTGATATCGGATTCTCCTGGTAATTCGATTGGATATTGGATAAGAACTTTGTACGGTTTTTGGATATCGTCTGATTGATGATTTATCAATCAACTTCAGATTCAAAAGTAAGTTTTGCACAAATTAACAACAATAGCCCTTTTGCCTGATTTTAACAGTTCAGGAATTACCGCCTGACCAGTAATATGACGATCATTAGAAACGTATTTCTACGTTACCAGGTGTGAAGTAATTTTTAAATCGTTGTTAGTCAAGTAATCAACTAAATTAAATTTCAATTTGTCCCGGAAAATTGAATGGTGGAAACAAAAAAACTTCGCTAAGAGATCTGTAAACCTTCGCCCACCCTTCGCTGAAACATCCTTTTTCCCGATAGAACGCTGATGGTTGAGCGAAGGATCGACGAAGGATAATGAAACATTTAATAAGAAAAAGGAAAGGTCAAACAGTTCCGGTTAACTTTTTATTCTAAAGGATTGTAATACGTCATATTTAGTCACAATATGGAAATTTCCGCTGTCGTCCTTTGCCAGAACGGCACCATTTTCCTTGCTGATCAGCGAACTGATTCTTTCAACTGTAGTATCAAAAGCAACTACCGGATAAGGAGATTCAATCACTTCCTGTATTTTTTTATTCCGGATATCAGCTCCATTGCTAAGCATTATCATAAACAAGCCGCTTTCGCTTATAGCACCGATAGGTAAGCCGGATTTCACAACCGGAATATTTTCTATGTGCAACTCCCTCATACGATCCACCGCTTCACCGACAGTTTGTTCAGGAGTTAGTGTAACCAAGGGGTGTGATCCTCTCGAATTGACGATATCGCGAAATGTTTTGACGTCCATGAATCCGCGTTCCATCATCCACTGGTCATTATAAATTTTTGCAACATAGCGACTGCCATGATCATGAAAAATGCATACGACCAGGTCATCTTTTTTTAATCTTCCTTTTAGCTGCATCAGTCCCTGCAAACAGCTTCCGGCGCTGTAACCACAAAAAAGTCCTTCTTCTTTGGCAAGCCGGCGGGCCATGATGGCACCAGCTTTATCTGTTACCTGTTCGAAATGATCTATCACTTTCATATCATAATTCTCAGGCACAAAATCTTCACCGAAGCCTTCTGAAACATAAGGATGCACCTCATTCATGTCAATCTGCCCGGTATTATAGTATTTGGTTAGCAGGGAACCAAAAACATCAATAGCCCAGATTTGCACGTTTGGATTTTTTTCTTTCAGATACATCGCAGTGCCTGTAACAGTACCGCCCGTCCCTGCTGTACAAACCAGATGGGTGATTTTCCCTTCTGTCTGTTTCCAGATTTCAGGCCCGGTACTTTCGTAATGGGCCAGTCTGTTTGCGAGGTTATCGTATTGATTACAATAGAATGAATTCGGAATTTCTTTCGCCAGCCTTTTTGCTACCGAATAATAACTTCGTGGATCTTCCGGTTCTACATTGGTGGGACAGACGATCACTTCGGCACCCACGGCTTTCAGAATATCTGATTTCTCTTTTGATTGTTTATCGGTGGTCGCGAAAATACATTTGTACCCTTTCACACAGGCTGTTAAAGCCAGTCCCATACCAGTGTTTCCGCTGGTTCCCTCTATGATAGTTCCACCCGGTTTCAGCTTTCCCTCTTTCTCGGCAACTTCAATCATTTTTACTGCCATCCGGTCTTTTATAGAATTTCCCGGATTGAAATAATCCACTTTAGCGACTACTGTGCATGGAAAATCGCGGGTAATTTTATTGAGACGGATCATCGGCGTGTTGCCGATGGTTTCAAGAATATTATTTTTTATATCCATCTCCAAATGTACAAATCATTAGGCATTGTCATCCTTGGACCAATGTCCGTCCTGGGCAGCATTTTTCTTTCCCTGCATATATTTATCTATCAGAATCAGTCCTAGAATAACATTGACTCCAATAAAAATATTTACATAGGTATTATTCAGCATTTTACCCCAGTTCAGTTTTCCGGCATCCAGGTTATAAGCGGGAATAAGGGAACCGGATGGATCACCCGCCCAATGTAGTTGCCCTAAAAAATAAATAAAAAGGCCTCCGATCATGACCAGAAAAAAGGCGGTTATTCCACGGATAACATTTTTGTTTATATAATTTCTGGTGGCCGGTGCAACCTGGTATCTGGCAATTTCTTCCATTACGTTTTTTGTAAACCGGAGGGAGGGCATATCCAGTTCCTCTTTTTGCAACAAGGCATGAATAGTTTGCAATTCTTCAAATTTGACCCGCCAGTCCGAATCCTCCATAATCCGGCGGGTGACCGTTTCCTTTTCAGCCGGGCTGATTTGACCGTCAATATATTCCCAGAGCAGATTTTCCATTTCCTGATTCATAAAATTCCTTTTTATAGACGATTTTTCTGAAAGTTGTACCAGTTCTCCCTTAATCCGCATATATTTCCCGTACCTCATGAGCAAAATGTTTTTCCATTTTTTCTTTTAAACGTTGCCTGGCCCGATGAAGTTTCACTTTCACTGTATTCGGATCCAGGCGCATGATCTTTCCAATTTCATCCAGGGTTTGTTCAGCTTTGTAAAACAGATTTAAAACCTGGGTATCGTCGACACTTAACATTGAAATTGCCAGGCTTAACATGGAATAACGTGATTTTTGTTCGACTATATCAGCATTAAAACCGGATTCTTTATTTTCTACTTGCAAACCGGTTCTTTCATTATCAAGCGACTGGGTATCCAGCTTTTTTTTCCTTAAAAAACTTAAACACGTGGTGCGTGTGATTGTAAATAACCAGGTGCTGAATTTTGAATCTCCGCGAAAGTCCGCCAGTGACCTGTAAGCTTTTACAAAAACGTCCTGGGCTATTTCTTCGGCATCTTCGCGATTCTCCGTAAACCTCATAACCAGTGTAAAAACGTAATTCTGATATTTTTCGACCAAAATAGCATAGGCAGCCTGGTCGCCTTTCAGGATCCTGCTAATAATTTCCTCTTCTGGTGGTCCGGTTTTAGTCACGTATATAAGACGTTATATATTATAATCCGGTTACAGGCTAAGTTAGGCTTAAAGCGCGGGCGTTGGACGTAAGGTGTATAGCCTTAAAAGACACTGCAAACTGTCAATATCCGACAATATGCCTCAAGTACCGACATGTTCCGCCGAAAAAATAACCGGTGTTTCTGTAACCTGTGCGGAAAAGGACTCGTCTGATCATGTATTACGACAATTATAAAATTTAAAAATTAAAAATATGGGACCCGATCAACTGGTATTTTTCTGGCTTATACTCTGCAGCCTTTCGATTTGTGCGTTGCTATTTGGGAATAGGTATTTAAACAATCGTGAAAACATGGCCATGATAGAAAAAGGTTTAGACCCTAAATTAAAGCTGGAACGTCGTCCGGCACCATTTCGCAATCTGAAATGGGGATTATTACTGGTGGGTGCAGGTCTCGGTTTATTCGTCGCTTATTTAATGGATAATTTCATGTTATATAATGTGCGTCATCAGATAGCCAATGAATCAAATGACGGAGCGAATGTTCCTATTTATTTCGCACTGATCGCCATCGGTGGGGGTATTGGCCTGATACTTTCTTATAAAATTGAAAGGAAAAATTTGCCGGACAATAAGGTTCTTTAATGTTTTGAAACTGCGGAGGGCATGGGGTTGTTGGAAGCCAGCAACTCCATTGCTTTTTTAAGGACAGGGTCTTGTTGATTCATTATAAAATAATATCCCTGTGATCGCCACATCAATCTCGCCAAAAGCGCTTTTATGCGTAATTCAACCTGATTGCGGTCTTCTTCGGATACTCCGGATAAACTGATCGAATCCTTTTTTGCGTAAGCGACCATATCGGTCCAAAGACTCTCATCGTTTTTGAATCCGGCATAAAAATCTGCAGGCGACAGATATTTCTTTAATTCAATCTGATGGTGAATGTAATATTCATATATAAAATTGTTGAGCGTACCGCTGATGTATAATGCGCTAACATTTCTTGCGATCAGTGTTGTATCGACTGCAATGAACACATCAGGTGTAATACCTCCTCCACCGTATACCAGTCTGCCGGCAGGTGTATGGAAAACCGGTCCGGCATGAACGCTGGCCGTATCTCCATGAAGCATTTCTCCGTTGTGGAAACGGTCGATGACTTCTTCATTATAAGCTTCACGACCTTTATTGTAAGGCTTCTGAATACTGCGGCCCAACGGTGTATAATATCTGGCAATGGTTAATCTTAGTTCACTTCCATCATTCAATTCAAAAGGTTCCTGCACCAGACCCTTACCAAAAGTACGCCGACCAACAATAGTTGCCCGGTCCCAATCCTGCAGCGCTCCTGTAAGAATTTCGCTGGCTGATGCCGTGCCTTCGTCAACCAGCAGTATGAGTTTACCCGATTCAAAACTGCCGGGTCTTTGAGCATGATATTCCTTTCGTGGACTTTTACGTCCTTCAGTATACACGATCAGTTCGTCATTGCCCAGGAATTCATCCGCCATATTTACAGCTTCATCTACAATACCACCGCCATTGCCGCGAATATCCAATATCAATTTTTTCATCCCCTGCTTTTCCAATGCTTCCATAGCAATCATAAATTCTTCAAAAGTGGTTCTGGAAAATTTATTGATCCGGATATAGCCGGCTTCCTTGTTTATCATATAAGAGGCATCCAGGGCAGGCAGAGGAATTACACCGCGTTGGATGGTAAATGGCATAAGGGTCCTGTTACGGTACATGGATACATTCACAGTGCTGGCACCGGGACCTCTCAGGAATTTTTTTATTCTTTCACCCGTAATTCCATTGCCCGCAACCAGCGAATCACTTACACGAATGATCTGATCGCCAACCAATATTCCGGCCTTATCACTGGGCCCCCCGCTGAGCACGTTTGTAATACTGACCGTATCATTTAAAATTTGAAATTCGACACCGATTCCCTGAAAATTGCCCTGCAGATCTTCGTTCATTTCAACCTGGTCAACGGCCGGAATATAATAAGAATGGGGATCAAGATGAGAAAGTAAACCCTGTATGGCTTCTTCGCTCAAAGAATCTGTATGGACAGAATCTACATATTTATTGTTGATAATATCCAGAACTTCCTGTACCGGACTTAATTTTCCGGTTTTAAAAAAACCGCCCGTATATGTACTGGGATAAAGTCTGTATCCGACTATCATTCCAAGGATCATGACTACCGCAAACAAAAGAGGCAGCCAGAAATTCAGTTTTTTCATGTATTTGATTTCGCCTGAAGTCTGCAAATTAAGCGTTTTAAACATAAGGCGAAAAGTGCAGGTACACAGCCGTGCTTCCGTCACCTGATACAGAACCTTTTTTAAATCGCGAAACGTGAGTATTCATCTTCCGCAGGCTGGTAAATATCCATATACGGGGTATGACGCTTTGAGCTTTAAGCTTAAAATGTACCTTCGCACGGAATTACAAAATAAAAACATGGCGATACTTATTGCGGACAGCGGATCGACTAAATGCGAATGGTGTTTTGTATTAAACGGCCGAAAACAAATCATCGAAACGCAGGGGGCCAGTCCGTATTTTCTAAATGAATTACAATTCGCCGCAATGATGAAAAAAGAGCTCCTGCCTGCATTGAAAAACAAAATTCCCAAAGCAGTTTATTTTTATGGAACGGGGCTGGGGGCAGTGGAAAACCGCACCATGTTCAAAAAAGCCATAAAGAGTGTATTTCCAGAATCTGCGATTGAAGTAGAACACGATCTCACTGGTGCCTCCCGTGCACTTTGTGGGAATAAAAAAGGCATCGTCGTGATCCTGGGAACCGGAAGCAATTCAGGTTATTATAATGGAAAGAAAATCATTCGCAATAGTCCAGGACTTGGTTATGTGTTGGGAGATGAAGGAAGTGGAGCTTATCTGGGGAAAAAAGTATTACAATATTATCTATATAAAACTTTTGACAAAGAATTGCACGATAAGTTTTATAAAAAATATGGTCTTTCTGCAGCTGACATTCTTGATTCGGTTTATAAAAAGCCTTTACCCAATCGTTATATCGCTTCATTCGCTTTATTTCTGGCTGAAAACAGAGGTCATTATATGGTAGAAAATATCATTGAAGACGGGCTCTGGGATTTTTTTTCTGTCCACCTGGCCCATTATCCGGAATCCGGAAAAATGCCTGTTTATTTTACCGGCAGTGTGTCATTTGGGTTTCAGGATATTCTGAAGGAACTTTGTAAAAATTTTGGATGGCAGACGGGTAAATTTCTGGCAAAACCCATGGAAGGATTGATTGCATATCACAAAAAGACAGGATGAATTTCGAAAAAATTACAGAGGAACAGGGTCGATACCGGCATTTGGAAAAGATGAGCACGCTTGATCTGCTCACGTTCATTAACAAGGAGGATCAGCAGGTCCCACTCGTCGTGAGCCAATCCATTCTGCAGATTGAAAAACTGACAGAAATCATCATAGATAAAATGATGGCGGGTGGTCGGCTTTTTTACCTGGGCGCCGGTACAAGTGGCCGGCTGGGAATTCTGGATGCAAGTGAAATTCCACCTACATTCGGGATGCCTTATGGGCTGATCATAGGACTGATAGCCGGCGGGGAAAAAGCGATCCGTACGCCGGTAGAAAATGCTGAAGATGATGAGGAACAAGGGTGGCTGGACCTTTGTGAATTTGAGGTAAATGAAAAAGATGTGGTAATTGGCATTGCGGCAAGTGGAACGACTCCCTATGTGATCGCTGCCTTAAAGCAATGCCGGAAGAACCGGATTTACACGGGTTGCGTTACCTGTAACCCGGGAACACCACTGGCAGAAGCCTCTGATTATCCGGTGGAAGTCATTGTCGGGCCCGAATTCGTTACAGGGAGTACCCGAATGAAAAGTGGTACGGCCCAAAAATTAGTACTGAATATGATTTCAACTACTGTGATGATCCGGATTGGCAGGGTAGAGGATACCCGGATGGTGAATATGCAGCTCACAAATAGTAAGTTGATTGAACGGGGTACGGGCATGTTAATGAATCAAACCGGTATCACGGATTATGAAGTGGCAAAAAATTTATTGCTGAAACATGGTAGTGTCAAAAAAGCGGCAGAGAGCAGAAGGAAATCATGAAAATGTGGAAATGTGGAAATTGAATCTTTAAGTTTATAGCGTTGCATGATATAGAACCATATTATAACTGGCGGCATATTTACGTGAGTGAAGAAGATGAGAAATCGCCTTTTTTCGGGCGTGAATATTCAGAATTTGAATTTACATTGGCAATTTACAATTATCTGATTCATCCGCAGTGGGATGAATTCGGATCGAAAACACTTTATTTAAAAGTGTTACTGGCAGATTATGAAGAAAAATATGTGATTATTGAACTGATCGGCGAGTGGAATGATGCTATTGAAAACGATATCATGAATGTTAAAAGAAAGGTAGCAGATAAATTCATGGCAGAGGGCATCTATAAATTTATTTTAATTGCTGAAAACGTATTGAATTTTCATAGTGGAGACAAGGATTATTATGAAGAATGGCTGGAAGACGTGAGTGAACATCGGGGATGGATCGTCTGTATTAATATGCCAGAACAGACACAATATGATTTCAGACGGGCCAGGTTGGACCGGTACATTGAACTCATTGAACAGCCGGACTGGCGGATATACAAACCTTTTCACCTTTTCAAGCTGGTAAATACACTGGAAGAAAAAAGACTGAATTATTAAATATTCAAACGACCAGCAGAAAATAAATTTGTTGAATCACCGGAATCGTTTATTTTTGGTTTGGAATATGACAATCGCAAAAGCATACCGTTATTTTGGTTTTTATTTCTTCTACTTTAGAAGCGACCGGGAATGCTTTTGTTAATCAGTAAATAAAATAAAAAACTTAACAATAGAGTCCCGGTCAAAAGCCGGGATTTTTTTTTCATATGCAACACCCCATTCAGCGAGTAGCCATTCAGGGATATGAAGGAAGCTTTCATCAGGAAGCAGTTCGTATTTTCTTCGGCGATAAAGCAAATATTCTGGCCTGCGCCCGATTTCAGGATGTAGTTAAATCGGCCGCCGATTCCTCTCTTTGTGATGCGGCAGTAATGGCTATTGAGAATTCGATAGCGGGAAGTATTCTTCCGAATTATTCACTTCTTCGTAACAGTGATCTCGTCATCGCAGGCGAAATTTATTTGCAGATCAGGCAAAATCTGGTTGTCAATCCGGGAATTACACTGAAGGATATTAAAGAAGTGCATTCACATCCAATAGCTATCCTGCAATGCATGGATTTTTTGAATCAATATGACTGGAAACTGGTTGAAACGGAAGATACCGCGCTGAGTGCAAAGCACATTCATCAGAGAAAGAGCAAACATATCGCAGGTATTGCCAGTAGTCTCGCGGCAAGATTATTTCAACTTGAAATGATCGCGCCGGATATTCATACAATGAAAAATAATTACACCCGCTTTCTGGTTCTGTTACGGAAAGAAGATATGGAACCTGTGAAAGATGCGAATAAAGCATCGGTTACTTTTCATACGGATCATTCAAGGGGAAGTCTCGCCAAAGTACTCACGCTGATTGCGGAAGCGGGCATCAATCTGAGTAAACTTCAATCTTATCCAATACCCGGAAGCGACTGGAAATACAGTTTTCACGCGGATATGGAATTTGAAAACACCATTGAATTTGAAAATGTAATTGAAATCATACGACCTGCCATTTCAGATTTAAAGATATACGGTGTTTACAGGAAAGGAGTTAATGCTTAAATCGCTACAAACCTTAAGACGCAATCTTAAAAAATGAACACAGCCAATAGACTCGACGGAATAGGAGAGTACTACTTCTCCAAAAAGTTGCGGGAGATCGAAGATCTTAACCGCGAAGGGAAAAACATCATCAGCCTCGGTATTGGAAGTCCGGACCAGCCTCCACATCCTGAAGTGATCCGTATTCTACAGGAAGAGAGCGGTAAACCCAATACGCATGCCTATCAGAGTTACAAAGGATCTCCGGTTTTAAGGAAAGCCATGGCAGCATGGTATAAGGAATGGTATCAGGTAGAATTGAATCCGGATCTGGAAATACTTCCCCTGGCCGGATCCAAGGAAGGTATAATGCATATTTGCATGACTTATATAAATCCTGGAGATATCGTTTTAATTCCAAATCCGGGTTATCCAACATATCAGAGCGCAGCAAAGTTGGCAGGAGCGAGTATCGTAAACTATGAATTATCGGAAAAAAATGGTTGGTTGCCTGATTTTTCGCAGCTAACAGATCTGATAAAATCAAAACAGGAATCGCAGGAATCAATACTGATGTTTGTGAATTATCCGCAAATGCCCACAGGCCGACTGCCATCCAAAAAACTTTTTGATGAACTTGTGAATTTTGCCATGGAAAATCATGTTTTGCTCGTGCATGATAATCCGTATAGTTTTATTCTGAATGATGAACCGATGAGCATTTTACAAACCGGTGGTTTAAGTGACCATGTGATCGAACTAAATTCACTCAGCAAGTCTCACAATATGGCCGGCTGGCGGGTTGGTATGATGCTCGCGAAGTCCGGGCATATTGAAAATGTACTTCGATTTAAAAGTAATATGGACAGTGGAATGTTTCTCCCGGTACAACTGGCAGCGGCTAAAGCCCTATCTCTTCCGGGTTCCTGGTATGATCAAGTAAATAAATTATATCGTCAACGCAAAAAAGTGGTTGAAGAAATGCTGGAATTAATGGGTTGTGATTTTTCAAGGAAGCAGGCCGGACTATTTGTTTGGGCGAAAGTGCCGATCGGTATCCAGGACGGATATGAACTGAGTGACCTTCTGTTATACAAAGCTAATGTGTTCATTACCCCCGGTGGAATATTTGGAAGTGCCGGGAATAATTATATCCGGGTCAGTTTATGTGCAGCGGAAGATAAAATACAGGAAAGTTTTGATAGAATAAAAAACGCGGGATTTATTAAACCAAAACAACATGTTTAATACAGTAACCATTGTTGGAGTAGGCTTAATCGGGGGATCGTTTAGTCTTGCCTTGAAAGATCATAAACTGGTGAGCAAGGTTATAGGAGTCAGTCGCAGTGGCGCGACGGCTCAAAAGGCCTTGGAACTTGGAATAGTAGACGAAGTGTTGCCGCTGCAAGAAGCAGTGAAACAAAGTGACTTAATATATCTCGCCATTCCGGTAGATGTAACACTGCCAGTAATGAAGACAATCCTCGACCTGATGAATTCAAATCAGATTGTAGTTGATGCGGGATCTACCAAAAATGCTCTTTGCAAATTTGTTTCTGATCATCCAAAAAGGAGCCGGTTTGTGGCTTCACATCCAATGTGGGGTACTGAATACAGTGGACCGGAAGCCGCAGTTCACGATGCCTTTCGCGGACGAACCTGCGTAATCTGCGAAAGGGAGAAATCTGCTTCTGATGCGCTTGAACAGGTAGAAAAACTATATTCTATCCTGGGTATGTCACTCGTAAATATGGATGCTGAAAGTCATGATATTCATGCCGCTTATGTAAGTCATATATCCCATATCACATCATTTGCACTGGCAAATACAGTCCTTGAAAAAGAAAGAGAGGAGGATGCCATTTTTGAACTGGCCGGCGGAGGTTTTGAGAGTACTGTTCGTCTGGCGAAGAGTAGTCCTGCAATGTGGGGACCGATATTTATGCAAAACCGGGAAAATGTATTGGATGTACTAAATGAACATATAATGCAGTTGCGCAAATTCAAGAGTTGTCTGGAGAAGGAAAATTATATTTATCTGCAGGAACTGATGGAAAACGCCAATAAAATACGCAGAATACTTAAATAAGCTTAAAGCTTAACGCTCAACGCCTAACGCCTAAGACCTCATGCCTGAAGCGAAAGAGTAAAGCTTTAGGAGGAAGGTTTATTGAGAGTATATAAATGGATATTTGATATAAACAGATAAATGGCACAGGGTTAATCTCATAGATGGCGTTAAGCGTTACGCCTTGAGCTTTAGGCTTTAAAACGTACCTTTGCGCAAAATTTCAGAACAGTATGAGTACATTCGAAGGGCTTGGTTTACGCGATGAACTGTTGCAGGCTGTGACAGCATTAGGGTATTCCATTCCTACCCCCATTCAGGAGAAGGCCATTCCCGTGCTGGTCAGCGGCACAAAAGACCTGGTAGGTCTGGCGCAAACGGGAACGGGCAAAACTGCAGCATTTGGACTTCCCCTTCTGCACCTTCTCAAGGTAGAGCATCGTATTCCACAGGCACTGGTTGTTTGCCCGACCCGTGAGCTTTGTATGCAAATCGTGTCGGAACTGGAGCTTTTTAAAAAATTTATGTCTGGTGT
>DASXNJ010000312.1:0-12987 GCA_036495145.1 Puia sp. | reverse complement strand
TGCCGGCGTTCATGTAAATCAGGCGCTGGTATTAGTGAATTATGGAAAAGCAACCGGCCGGGAAATTTTCGAACTCAGCGAAAAAATAGTTGTATCCGTTCACAAAAAATTTGCTATTTCATTAGAACGTGAGGTGAACGTCTTTTAATTATTAGCTATTAATGATTAATGATTAACGGTCGAAATGAAAGAGAGTATCATTCTTATAAAAAGTTTTGCATTTGCAGTCCGTGTGGTGAATCTTAATAAGTTTTTACGTTCTAAAAAAACGGAATTTGTTATGTCCAAACAGCTTTTACGATGCGGAACCAGTGTAGGAGCTGTTATTCGTGAAGCAGAATACGCAGAATCCAAATTTGATTTTAAACACAAATTGCAGATTGCTCAAAAAGAAATAAATGAATCTATATATTGGTTGGAATTATTAAAAGCAACTAACTATCTGGATCCTGAACAGTTCGAAAGCATGAATAACGATGCGGTCGAAATAATAAAGTTACTCACCAGCATTATTAAAACCACCAAATCTAAACTTTCAGCAAAACAACCTGAAACAGTTAATAATTAATAACTAATAATTGATAATTACCCAAAGTCTTCCTCCTCCGCCCCGTAACTCGTATCCGGGGTCATGTTCATCATAGAGCCGATCAGGTCTTTGAATTCGATTTTTCCTTCCACAATTTTTTTGCTGATCATGCTGTAAGACGAAAGTCCGTGTAAGACGAATTCCATCAGCAGGGCCATTTCCTTTTCACTCGCATTGCGGAAGTGTTTTTTTACAAATGAATGCAAGCCGTCCACTTTATACAACAGGCGTACTTTATCATCGTCTTTGGAATTGAAGAATATGTCGAGATGATTCCCCTTATCAAACCAGCCGGTAATGGGCTTATAGGGATTTTCTTCTCCGCCTTTTCTTTTTTTGAATAGCTCCGGATTGGGAAAATAATTTACGAACTGGGAGCGGAATGCTTTTTCGAGCAGGTTAAAAGCAACCTGGTACGGACCTTCCTGTTCTCCTTCATAAACCAATTCAATTTTGCCGGTGATAGAAGGGATAATGCCAACCAGATCGCTCATCCAAACCTGGGTTTCTTTTTCATTATTCAGCAGGGCCCTTCTTTCCGCCGCACTGATGGCATTCTCATAAGCAGCAATTGTCAGCCTCGCTGAAACACCGCTTTTCTTGTCCACAAATTCACTGATTCTTGCTTCAAAGGCCACTTGTTCAATAATACGTTTTACCATATCACTCACTTTCACCCTCACTTTCTGGTCTTCTGTTATATCCGCCTCCTGGTCTGTGATCAGCAACGCATGATCGATACTTTTCGGGTAATGGGTGAGTATCTGGCTTTCTATACGATCTTTTAAAGGTGTCACAATGGATCCGCGATTTGTATAATCTTCGGGATTGGCAGTGAACACAAATAATATATCCAGTGGCATCCGCAGTTTGAATCCGCGGATTTGTATATCTCCTTCTTCCAGAATATTAAACAGCGAAACCTGAATACGGGCCTGTAGATCCGGTATTTCATTGATAACAAAAATGCCGCGGTTACTTTTTGGTATGATGCCGAAATGGATAACTTCCTCATCAGCAAAGTTCAGACGCATATTGGCGGCCTTGATGGGATCAATATCACCGATCAGATCCGCCACACTTACATCGGGCGTTGCGAGCTTTTCGCTGTAACGATCCTTTCGGTTCAACCAGGAAATGGGTGTGTCGTCACCGTTTTTTCTGATCAGTTCCCGGGAGAATTTTGAAATGGGAGCAAAGGGGTCATCGTTGATCTCGCTTCCGGATACAAAAGGAATATATTCATCCAGCAGGTTAATCATCTGGCGTGCCATCCTCGTCTTGGCCTGACCACGCAGACCCAGAAAAAGTATGTTATGGCGTGAGAGCAGGGCTCTTTCCGTATCAGGAACAACCGAATCCTCGTAACCGACAATGCCCGGAAAACTGTTTTCTTTTCTATTCAGCTTCTTTAATAAATTTTCCCTGACTTCTTCTTTTACCGACCGGTGTTTATATCCTGACTTCTTCAGTTCACCCAGTGTTTTAATTTTATCGATATTCATCATCATTTTTCGTTGATTGTTGTTCTTCCCTTTTGAACCTTAGTTCTCTCGCTAATACCAATAATTATCAGTTAATCATTAATCCTTAATCATTAATCATTGTCAATATACCGTTTTCCTCTTCCCATTTTCAAAATCCCTGAATATGAAAGCACCCAGGTGATCCAGCGAAGCAAAAAATGCCTTTCCGTTATTGGTTTCTGTGAACTCGTTTACAAATCTTTGCAAATAAGGATCACTCGCGATCATAAAGGTGGTAATGGAGATTTTCAGCTTTTTACATTGCGCAGCCAGATTCAGGCAACGGGTTGTAATTTTTCTGTCCAGACCAAAACTGTTTTTATAATATCTTTTACCGGATTTCAAACAGGTCGGTTTTCCATCCGTGATCATGAAAATCTGCTTGTTCGGATTTCTTCTTCTTCTCAATATGTCCATCGCCAGCTCGAGGCCGGCAACCGTATTTGTGTGATAGGGGCCGACTTGTAAATAAGGAAGGTCTTTTATTTCAACTGTCCAGGCATCATTACCAAATACAACGATATCCAGTGTGTCTTTCGGATATTTTGTGGTGATGAGTTCGCTCAATGCCATGGCCACTTTTTTTGCTGGCGTGATCCGGTCCTCTCCATACAAAATCATGGAATGCGAAATATCGATCATTAGCACTGTTGAGGTCTGTGTTTTATAATCCGTTTCCCGGATCTTCAGATCGTCCTCCTGCATGTTAAAGGATTCGATCCCGTGGTTGATTTGTGCATTTCTGATGGATTCGGTAAAATCAATATGTTCCAGCTGGTCGCCAAACTGAAACGTTCTGGTTTCAGGATTGATTTCGTCACCACCTCCGGGTTTGAAACTATTGTGATCACCCGCCTTGGTTTTCTTCAGTTTGCCAAAGATTTCTTCCAGTGATCTTTTCCGAATTCCCTGTTCAGTTTTGGGACTGATTTTTATAGTGCCGGTCTGCTTGTTTTCGTCAATATATCCCTTGTCCTTCAGATCCTCAATAAAATCTCCCATGCCATATTCACCTTCAGTAATCGCATATTCTTTATCCAGCTGGCTCATCCACTGAAGCGCCTCGCTCACATCCCCGTTGGTATAAGTAAGAAGTTGCATGAATATATCCAGCAACTGGTCAAATTTTGGTTTGCCATCCTTCTTAGGGTCATATTTTCCAAATTGAAAACCGATCATACGATCAAGTTAGTGCTTTTAGTTTAAAATTCCTTTTCATGAAAAATGCTTAACGCAACCTTCAGGAAATCGTTATCCCTTAATGAATTAACAACTGATAATGAAAAAGGATCGTTTTGTGTATTAAAAATGAAACCTCCCGCTAATTAAAACAGGAGGCTCCGATATTAAAAAGAATTATACTATTTTAACTTGTTGTCGACTGCTGGTACAGGTTTACCCGTAAATTGTTTATTCATCTGGTCTATCTGCAAAAGCATTCGGTAAGTGGTAAAAATGTCCTGGGTGAATTGCTGCTGCCTGTCCGAAAGCTGACCGCCCTTACCCTGCAACAACATGTATGCATTCGTGGCCAGTTGATCGTCGCTGGTTTCATCCCCCAGTGATTTATAATACCGCATCTGCTGCTGAAGATCCTTCTTTAAAGAGGCTTCCACTTTTTTCGCCAGTGTAAGATCACCGGCAATATAACAGGATTGCAGAAAATCAGTCGAGATGGCATCCTGCTGATTTTGCCGGTTTGATGTCATGCCGTAAGAGAAATTGGATTCAAGTACATTTTTATCAAAATGTTCCAGAATATTTTTCGCTGAATCCTTTTTACCGGCATCTGCCAGACCAAAAGCAACCTGTGAATGCGCCATCCGGATACTATTCAGATGACGACGGTTTTCTTCATCATAATATACACCGGGTTTGTCTGCGGAGCCGTAAGCAAAATGATTCATGATCGTTTGATACGCGGCATCGTTATCCACGCCACCTTTATCAAATGGAACCAGCTGATAGGAAAGTCCACGGAGACGGACATATTTGTTAAGACCCAGATCATTGAGTTCCTGGGTTGAAGTAAAGCAAATGGGTCGCTTCCAATGATTGGCGGCAATGATGGCATATATCGCTAAATCGTTCTTAAGCAGATATTGACGATTAGGTATGTCAATTTTAAGTTCACTCAGAACACTATCGCCCTCATGAACAAGTCCCGCAGCTTTTACAGCTTCCAGATCTACCGGAACAGTCAATTTTTTCACAGGCAGCAGGTTCAGCACATCCTCATCCTGGGTTTGCGTATATTTTGGATCGTCACTGCCGACCACATTCTTCATGATGTCGTAGAGATCATAATATTTTTTCTGATCAAATCCGGGCAGGGGAGTGATATAAGTGATATCTCTCTTATTGCCCTGAATCTGCTCCGGCGTAAAGATGACATCGAAAGGTGCACTCTTGTTTATCTTGTAGCGCAGCTCATTCATGTACCAGTCCGTCCCCAAAAGGCTGTTGACGACCACACGTACATCCGGGCGGATACCCTCCACCTCCTGTGCATACCATAAAGGATAGGTGTCATTATCACCAAAGGAAAACAGCATTGCATTCGGCGGACAACTTTCCAGATAATCTCTTGCCAGATCACGTGCCAGCGTCTTTTTACTTCTGTCATGATCATCCCATTCCTGGTTTCCCATCAGTACAGGAACAGCGAGCAGACAAAGTCCCGCAGAAACATAATTTGCAACAGGTGCTTTCATAACCCGTTCAAACATCTCTTTTACCCAAAGCACGCCGAGACCGATCCATATAGCAAATGCATAAAATGATCCCACATAGGCATAGTCCCTCTCACGTGGTTGCTGCCCGGCCTGATTCAGATAGATTACAATGGCCATACCGGTGAAAAAAAACAGGAGCATATTGATGACGAAATCCCGCCGGTTTTTATTATACTGATAGAACAATCCGATCATACCAAGGATAAAGGGCAACGCATACATCCGGTTGTATGACTTGTTATTCTTGTGAATGCTATCTGGCATTTTACTCTGGTCGCCATATAAATAATTATCAATAAATGGAATACCGGTAATCGCATTCCCGTCCCGGATATTTCCGAAACCCTGCAGATCATTCTGCTTACCGGAGAAGTTCCAAAAGAAATATCTCAGGTACATCCAGTATGTCTGATATGAAATAAAATACCGGATATTGTTCCCCATGGTCGGCTGATCACCTTCAGCCACATTACCATACTGTTTATATACATCCTGCTGTCCACGATCATTACTGTTATCCCACATACGCGGAAAAAAATGGGAAGAAGGCGTACTATTCCAGTCCTGGCCTATCGATTTGCCAGAAAGAATATATTTATCCTTTCCCCGTACATATTGGTCACTGCCCTCAACTCTGGCGGGCCGGTCGGTAAAATCCGGACCATATACAATCGGCCAGTCACCATATTGATCACGGCTGAGGTAACCAACCAGCGTTACCGGATTATCTACATTGAACATATCCACTGCCGGATCGGCATTTGAACGGATCATGGTGGTGAAATATGTCGAATAGCCAATCAGCATGAAAGAAATGCTCCAGATACCGATTTTCAGGAGATAATATTTTTTCCGGATGGCATACCTGAGGCCATAAACGAGAATGGCGGCCAAAAGAATAAAGAAAAATGCAAATCCCACAAAAAATGGCAGACTGAAACTATTGACAAAGAGAATATCGAACCAGGCTGCACCCTTAATGGTGTATTGGATCACGAATTTCTGAATCAGTCCGGTGATCACGCAGCCGATGAAAAACGCGAATACGGATCCCCAGGCTGTGGGGGTATATCGTTTGTAATAATATACCATTACAATAGCCGGAATGGTGAGAAGATTCAGAAGATGCACACCGATGGACAGACCCATCATATAAAATATGAAGATGATCCAGCGGTCTGCTTCAGGTTTATCGGCTTCGTCCTCCCATTTCAAAATAGCCCAGAATACCAAGGCGGTAAAAAAAGATGAGGACCCGTATACTTCACCTTCCACGGCGCTGTACCAGAAGGAATCGCAGAAAGTATATGCCAGGGCACCCACGGTACCTGCTGCCATGATGGTAAAAATCTGCTGGCTGTCAAGAACCAGGCTGTTCTTCTGAATAATTTTGCGTGCGAAATGGGTAATGGACCAGAAAAGAAAAAGAATGGTAAACCCGCTCAGGATTGCACTCATAAAGTTGACCGCCCGGGCAGCAGAAAGCGGATTGTCTCCAAAAAGAATGATAAAAAAGCGACCCATCATTACGAAAAGCGGAGCTCCGGGGGGATGTGGAATCTGAAGTTTATAGGCACTCGAAACAAATTCACCGCAATCCCAGAAACTGCCGGTGGCTTCCATGGTGAGGACGTATACCATACAGGCAATCAGACAAACAACCCAGCCTGAAATGTTATTGACCTTCTTATAATTCATAGTCTACGATTTTTTAGGAGTGACAAATATATAGAGACTGGCGGACTATTGTGCAAAGGCCTGTTAAATATGAAAGTATGGAAATATGAAAGTGTGGAAATAGATGACAAACGGCTATTCTGAAATCAAATTGCAAATAGTATGTTAACCGTAATATTTCCACATTTCCATATTTCCACATTTCCACATTACTCAAAATAAACCTTCACCGTCTGGTAAAAAAGATGGTGCTGCAGACTTTGGTCTGTAAAATCCTGGAGCCCGAACAAGCCGGCGGCATTGCCTTTGTTGATAGCAACTTCGAGGTAATTGGCTGAATTGAAAATTGCCAGTTTTTCTCCCTGAGGCACGTCTGCGTATGATTCGCTGATCCGGTCGATAATCTCATTTCTTTTGAAAACGATTCTGAAACTACGGCCCCGGCGTTGCGCTTCAAATTCATCGCGCGTGATATTTACAACCACGTTTTCGAATTTGTCTATAAATATGATCTGGCCCTCAATATAACTTTCGCCCAAAAGCGGCCGGAGATCATTTTTCTGAATATATTTTATTTCTGGATCGCCAAGGGTCTCCGGCAAAGCCCCGGCTTCGATTGCCCGTATCGTCCGGCCAATCTGACCAGCGCAATACAAAGTATTTTTGATTTCATTTTTATCAAGCGGTAATCCGATAATTTTTTCCGGTTTCTCGGGCAGGATCATATCCAGAAGCCCATTGTCCGCACAGAAGATATATTGCCCGCGCAGACATGCCAGAAGTATATTCTCCGGTTTTTGTTCAAAAAGGTTTACCAGAATGATATGATAGGTATTTGCGGGAAAATGCCAGATGGCATTTCGGCATATATAAGCAGCCTGGGGGTAGTTGAAAGGTGCGATCTGGTGGGAAATATCATGAATCCGGAAGGATGGATCTATTTGCATCAGTTGCCCTTTCACCGCACCGGCGATATAGTCCTGCAGGCCGAAGTCGGAAGTAAGGGTAATAAGCGCCATCGTTATCCGTTCATTTTTAAATATATTCCCAATCTTATTTAACCAGTTCCCCGTTCTTGAAATAATGCTGGTGTACTAGCCTGTCAGCCAGGGATGGGAAAAATTTATTTAAGAAAACCGTGAACTTTCCAGAGATTGTAAGAACCTGAACCCTTTTCCTTTTTTCGATAGCATTTAATATATATTTAGCGCAGGTTTCTGCACTCATCAACTTGGATTCATCCAAAACGCCTTCACCCATTCCTTCCCCATGACTATTCAGGGCAGCATGACGAATGTTGGATGCGGTAAAGCCAGGCGATACCCACATAACGTGTACGCCCAGTTCAACGAGTTCTGTCCTGAGAGATTCCAGCCAGCCCTGAAGAGCAAATTTTGATGCGGAGTAACCGCTTCTGCCGGGTAGTCCTCGATATCCCGCAACGGACGAAATACCTACTATAATTCCCTTTTGCTTTATGATAAAGGGAAGAGCTGCCTTTGTGCAATAAACAACCCCCATAAAATTCACATCCATCATACGCCGGATAACATCCGTGTCCGCATCATCAAATAATGAACGCATGCTGATGCCGGCATTATTAATGAGTATATCGATTGTGCCAAAGGTTTCAATGGTCGATTGAATAAAACGCTTGCATTCCTCTTCATGGCTCACATCGCAAACCATGGTATGCAGCATAAATTGCGAGTATTCGAGCTGAAGGCCGTAAAGTTTATCGTGCCGTCTTCCGCAGGTTGCAACTTTGGCACCTGCTTCTATCAGCAAGCCGATTAAAGCCCTCCCGATTCCTTCAGTGCCACCCGTAACAACGACAACCTTATTACTGAAAAACGACATATCCTTTTTTGATATCGCAAAATTAGGTTTTCATTTCTTAGTTTCATAACTGAATCTGTATAAACAGGCTGGATGAAACCACTTTTTATCTCCCTCTGTCTTCTTTTTTCAAAGGCTGGTTTTTCCCAGAAAGAAATACCGCCCTTACCTGTTGCAAAGCAACTGGCCTGGCAAAACAAACCATTTTATTTATTCATGCATTTTGGGCCGAATACTTTTACTGATCTGGAATGGGGGAAAGGATCAGAAACGGAAGAAATCTTTAATCCGGTTGCACTTGATTGCAGGCAATGGTGCCGTATCGCGAAGGCTGCCGGCGCCACCGGTATCGTCATCACAGCAAAACATCATGATGGTTTTTGTCTGTGGCCCAGCGCTTATTCAAAACATACGGTGGCACAAAGCCCCTGGAAAAATGGTAAAGGTGACGTATTGAAAGAATTATCTGTGGCATGCAGGGAATATGGATTGTCCATGGGCGTTTATCTCTCTCCCTGGGACAGAAACCATCCTGCGTACGGAACACCCGCATACAACGAAGTTTTCATAAATATGATGATGGAAGTGGTTCGCAATTACGGGCCCTTCTTTGAATTCTGGTGGGATGGAGCGAATGGAGAAGGCCCTAACGGGAAAAAGATGATCTATGACTGGCATGGATTTGAATCTACTATTCGTCGTGTCGCCCCAAATACAATGGTGTTTAGTGATATCGGTCCCGATATGCGTTGGGTCGGTAATGAAAATGGAATTGTTGGGACAACCAATTGGAATCTCCTCGATACTGCCGGATTCAGTCGTGGGCTGGGCGCCCCGCCGAACGATACGCTAAACCAGGGAAATGTGAATGGTAAAAACTGGATACCCGCGGAGTGCGACGTGAGCATCAGACCCGGATGGTTTTATCACTCGAAAGAAGATAGTCTCGTGAAATCGCCGGAAAAACTTTTTGATATTTATTTAAAATCGATTGGCAGGGGTGCCAATCTGATTCTGAATGTACCACCGGACCCTCGCGGACTGATCTCTCCACACGATTCCGCTGCTCTGATAGGTTTTGCAAAATTGCGGCAGGAAAGTTTTTCGGATAATTTACTTGAAAAAAATAAACATAGTTTTTTAATGTATCCGCCGGATTCAATAAATCGGGCGGACAATAAGAAATATGTTATGCAGGGGAAAGATTTTAAAAATGAAAAACTGACAATCCGGTTCGAAGAAAAACAAAAGATAAATTGTATTCAGCTTGGAGAGGATCTGACGTTCGGCCAGCGCGTTAAGTCTTTTTCTGTAGAACTTTACAACGATGATTCCCTGATGTATAAAAATTTATACACAACCATTGGTCATCAGCGTTTAATAAGTTTCCCAACAAAAACGGTGAATCGCGTGGCCATCATCATACAAGAAGCAAAGGCGGCGCCTGTTCAATGTTGCCTAAAAATTTTTCGTATTCCGGATGAACTGGTAGAAAAATAAACGAAGTTTTATAAATCAGGATTGGATGCAGATAAAAAGAGAGGAACTGATAAAACAAATCGATGATCCATCTGTTGTTTGGGATCTCATTATCATCGGCGGCGGTGCCACCGGACTCGGCATTGCGGTAGACGCGGCTTCCCGCGGTTTCAAAACTTTACTGCTTGAACAATCGGATTTTGCAAAAGGTACTTCCTCCCGCAGCACCAAGCTGGTACACGGAGGTGTTCGTTACCTCGCACAGGGTAATATTGGTCTTGTCGTTGAAGCGCTCCGCGAAAGAGGCATTATGCTGAGAAACGCCCCGCACCTGGTGAGAAACGAGAGTTTTATTATTCCGAATTATTCCTGGCTGAATGCTGTTTTTTATTCCTTAGGATTATCTGTATATGATTTGCTGGCCGGCAAAAGAAGTTTTGGCCGCTCACGCCTGATTTCAAATAATGAAGTACTCCGGCGTATTCCGAATATACAGCAGAAAGGTTTGAAAGCGGGTGTTCTCTATCACGATGGTCAGTTTGACGATGCGCGGCTCGCCATTAGTCTCGCGTTAACCGCTATTGAACAGGGTGCCACTTTGCTGAATTACTTTCGGGTAAGCTCTCTAAGTAAAGAAGGGAAAAAAATAAATGGTCTGGCTGCTGTGAATACAGAAACGAACATTTCATATAATCTGAAAGCAAAAACGGTGATCAATGCCACCGGCGTTTTTGTTGATGAGATATTGCAAATGGATGCACCGGAAGCTGGTCCGATGGTTCGCCCCAGCCAGGGGATTCACCTCGTATTTGAAAAATCGTTTCTGGGACCGCATGATGCGCTGATGATCCCCAAAACAAAAGATGGAAGAGTTTTGTTTGCCATTCCCTGGCACGAAAGAACACTGATCGGAACGACCGATACGCCGCTGGCTGCGCATCAGATGGAGCCAAAAGCGCTGGAGGAAGAAATTCAATTTATTCTCGAAACCTCGGCTGTGTACCTAACGAGGACCCCCACACGAAAAGATGTGCTCAGTGTATTCGCAGGACTCAGGCCATTGGCGGCGCCTCAGGGTGAAAGCCAAAAAACAAAAGAAATTTCCAGGTCCCATAAATTAATACAGTCAGCGTCCGGACTGATTACTATAACCGGCGGGAAGTGGACAACCTACCGCAAGATGGCGGAGGATACAGTAGATCTGGCTATACAGTCGGGGGGATTGGCAAAAAGTCCCTGTAAAACAAAGACCTTGTATTTGCATGGATACCATGATGCGGTTGAATGGACCGATCCTCTTTTTGTATATGGCAGCGATGCGATCGCCGTTAAAGCGCTCGCAAAAGAAAATGCTGAATGGAGAACAGCCCTGAATCCCCGGCTTCCTTATATCGGGGCGGAAATTATCTGGGCAACACGATATGAAATGGCCCGCAATATAGAGGATGTGCTTGCGCGCCGTACCCGGGCATTATTTCTGGATGCCCGCGCAGCAATTGCAATGGCACCAGCCGTTGCACATTTAATGGCTAAAGAATTAAATAAAGACGACAGTTGGGAAAAAGAACAAGTGTTATCTTTCAACTCGATTGCAAAAAACTACTTGTTAAATGATTAACGAATAATTATTAATGATTAACGCCCTCTGGGTATTTCAGTTAATAATTAATCGTTGATAATTAATAATTATGAAAAAATATGTCCTCGCCCTGGATCAGGGTACCACCAGTTCCCGCGCTATCCTCTTCGACCAAACGGGCCAGATCAAATCCATCGCGCAGAAAGAATTCACCCAGATATTTCCGCAACCAGGATGGGTTGAACATGATCCGATGGAAATCTGGTCTTCCCAGGCAAGTGTGGCGGCGGAAGCCAGATTAAAAATCGGTGTTAACCCTTCAGAAATTGCAGCCATCGGTATTACAAATCAAAGAGAGACAACCATTGTTTGGGATCGCGAAACAGGCCTGCCGGTTTATAATGCAATAGTCTGGCAGGATCGAAGAACTGCTGAATTTTGTGAAGAATTAAAAAAATCGGGACTCTCAGAAAATATCCGGGCAAAAACGGGATTGGTCATAGACGCTTATTTTTCAGGATCCAAGATCCGTTGGATACTGGACAATGTGCAGGGTGCAAGGAAAAAGGCAACTGAAGGAAAACTTGCTTTCGGTACCGTTGATTCATGGCTTATCTGGAAAATGACACACGGCGCTGTTCACGCAACAGATATCACGAACGCATCCCGCACCATGTTATATAATATACGCGAACAAAAATGGGATGAGGAATTGTTGCAGATGATAGATATTCCCAAATCCATGTTGCCTGTAGTGAAAGAGTCCAGCGAATATTACGGTGAAACGGATAAAAATATTTTTGCGGACAAAATTCCGATTACCGGCGTTGCTGGTGATCAGCACGCGGCATTGTTCGGACAAATGTGCCTTGAAAAAGGAATGGTTAAAAATACTTATGGAACAGGTTGTTTTATGCTGATGAATATCGGCGACCAGTTTGTGCTGTCAAAAAATAACCTGTTGACTACGGTGGCCTGGAAAATAAACGGACAGATCCAATATGCTTTTGAAGGAAGTATTTTTATAGCAGGCGCTGTTGTACAGTGGTTGCGTGACGGTCTTGGCATTATCAGGAATTCATCAGAAATAGAATCTCTGGCTATGCAGGCGGAGGATACGGATGGCGTTTCATTTGTGCCCGCCTTTGCTGGTCTCGGAGCGCCATACTGGAATCAGGATGCCAGAGGAACGATGGTAGGAATCACCAGAGGTACAAAGGCAGCTCATATTGCCCGTGCTGCGTTGGAATCTATCGCATATCAGACCATGGATGTTTTAAAAGCAATGGAAGCTGATGCAGGAACATCTATAAAAGAACTGCGTGTGGATGGAGGCGCTACGGCAAACAACCTGTTGATGCAGTTCCAGGCCGATCTCCTGAATTGTAAAGTGATAAAACCAGAGATAACAGAAACAACTGCATTGGGTGCGGCTTATTTAGCAGGGCTGGCTGTCGGCTTCTGGAAGGATACCTCGGAGATTGCAAAATGGTGGAAATCAGATAAAGTATTTGAACCCGCAGTGCAATCTGCGGCTATGCGCTCAGGAATTGAATCATGGAA
>DASXNJ010000311.1:0-3095 GCA_036495145.1 Puia sp. | reverse complement strand
TTGTAAAAAATGCAGTACGTTTATATCAATCTGGTGAAACGCTTAGCATTTGAATTTCTCATGCCAGAAAGAAGATTTCCATTCAGGGCCTTCCCCAGCTGTCAGAACGAAACCATTCCTCAATCCTGAACTGTTCCTTAGCTGCAAGCCCTCTGAAAGAATATTCATTGGATGCGGAGTCATAAATATAATCTTTCTTCCATGTCTGATAATGAGTAACAGTAAGTTCAATGGCATCCAGAATAAAGTCAACTTCTGCGTTTGTCATCGTGGGATGTACAGACAACCTGATCCAGCCGGGTTTGCATAAGAGGTTTCCGGATTGGATCTGTTTCAATATTTCATAAGACAGGGTCTTATTAATCTGCAGGAGAAAATGCCCGTAAGTTCCGGCACACGAACATCCGCCCCTTGTCTGGATGCCAAAACGGTCATTCAGCATTTTTACGAACAGGTTATATTGTGCTCCGCTTACCATAAAGGATATAATACCCATCCTTTTTTTAATCCGGCCTTCCAGAATTTCAATTTGTTTCATTTTTGAAAGTCTGTCGAAAACGAGCTGCAGTATTTTTTCTTCTCTTGCTAATATATTTTCAATACCCATGGCCTCTTTCAGCCGTATGCACATGGCGGCTTTTATTCCTTGTAAAAAAGGCGGCGTACCGCCATCTTCACGCTGTTCGATATTGCTGACATATTCATGAACGCCCCAGGGATTTGTATAATCGACCGTGCCTCCGCCTGGCTGATCCGGAATTTTATTTTTATAGATATGTCTGCTGAATATCAAGACACCCGCCGCACCCGGTCCGCCAAGAAATTTGTGAGGCGAAAAATAAACGGCATCCAGATCGCCATCTTTTTCTTCCGGATGCATATGGATATCAATATAGGGAGCAGAAGCGGCAAAGTCAACAAAACATAAACCATGATAGGCGTGGATCATTTTCGCGATTTCATGATAAGGGGTCTGTATACCAGTAACATTTGAACAGGCAGTTATCGCGGCGATTTTATTTTTACAATGCCTGTATTGTTTCAGTAAATGGCTAAACTTCTCCAGATCAACATTCCCGTCCTTACTACAGGGAATAATTTCCACCTTGGCGATGGTTTCCAGCCAACTGATCTGGTTGCTGTGATGCTCCATTTCGGTCACAAAAACAACAGGCCTCAATTGTTCATCAGCAGGAAACCATTTTTCATCAGGATTTTTTAAATAATCCGTTGCACGCTCCGGCATCCGCAATCCTAAAATCCTCTGTAGTTTATTGACGGCGGCCGTCGTACCACTGCCGCAAAAGACCAATACATCATCGTTGTTTGCTCCAAGATGTTCCTTGATTATAAGCTTTGCCTTTTCGTAAGCCGCTGACATCAACCTGCCTGTTACCGTAGTTTCTGTGTGGGTATTTCCCAGAAAAGGCATGATTTCCTTTTGCAGATATTCTTCAATGGGACGATACGCCCTTCCACTGGCGGTCCAATCCGCATAAAAAATTTCCTTTGGTCCGAAAGGAGATTCAAAAACTTGCTTATGGCCAATGATGTTTTTCCTGAAACTGGCGAAATAATTCTCCAGATCCATTGCCGGGCTCATATATGCTGGCCGGTTCTGCAGTATGGATTCTATTTGCACGAGAATTATTATTTAGACTTGGTTGTTTCAAAAATGCCAAACAGATCATGCGGTTTTTTCCTGAACTGATCATGGAATAGATAGGCCGTGAAGAAAATATAGCCGACAAAACCAAAGACAAACAGCAACTGGGTGACAGATGTTTTTTGAATATCCTGCCTGGATTTCGCATCACAGATTTCACCCGGACAGTATTGGGCTTTTTCTTTGTAAAAAATGGAATAAAATTTACATCCCAGACAGATACCAAATGCCGATTCGAAGAAAAGGAATATCAGACAGATCAGACAGATGATGCCGGTGATAGGACTATAAGAATTTACCAGCACCATAAAAACAAACATGGTCGCTGATAGCGTTACCCCGATGATCCAGGCAAATTTCTTTTGCCGCGCTCCGACATATTCAGGCTGTTGATTCCTGACGATCAAACGACCCAGTATTAATGTAGGAGAAAATTTCGGACTGACAAAAACACGAATGATAAAGTCGGTCATAAAAAACGTGATCACATATTTGATGGGCAAAAAATTGTTTTTAAAAATGATCATCATGAGGGAAAAAAAAGTGGCCAGGAAAAGAATGCCTGCCGATGCCCTGATTTCCCTTTCATTTAAAACAGGAATATGATATCCTTCTACATTTTCTCCGAATTTCAGTTGCCGGGTCATTGGTTGAGTTTTTTAATTGAAGACTATACGAGAATCATTTCTTGTACAAGAATATACAATTACATAAAGCATTGAAAGCTGCTGTCAATGAACAACGGGTTTTAGTAAATAAACAGCGAGTGGAGGTCAATGGTCCAAATGAATATCGACCAGAAGATCAGGCCATGAAATGAAAACTGATGATCGATTTTCCATTGGGAAGAAAATTTTCTTCTTTCCCGGACCGAAATAGCAGACGATTTTACTTTACGAAGATAGAAGTAGTTATGGTTTGATTTGATCCGTCTGTCAGTTTTACTTCAATACCATTTTTCCAATAAACGGCATATGAGGGTTGGCCCTTGTTATATGCGTATCCTGCTACATATACATCATTTCCCGATACATAAATAGAGCTTGCAAAGGCATTGGCGGCGCTGCTCTGAAGAACGGTTTCCACACCGTTCTTCCAGTATACAGCGTTATTGACCATTTGATTGGTTGTTTCAACCATGCCGGAAATATACAGATCATTGCCGGACGCGAATACGGAACTGACGATACCGTAATTATTATTGGGAGAAGTTAAATCGTATCCCGTGTTCAGATCAGTGACGGTACCCTTCGCCCAATAATTTAAATAGGGAAATGGAGAAGCCGCATAGTTTACATAACCGACAACATAGGTATCATTGTTTAGAACAGATATCCCATTGACCCGCACATGCTGCGTCGGAACGTTATAACCTGTCAGATATACAATGTTTCCGTTCTTCCAGTAAACAGCATTATAACCGCGAGTC
>DASXNJ010000310.1:0-4756 GCA_036495145.1 Puia sp. | reverse complement strand
TTATATATGTGTCGGAATGCAGATTGATTCAACCGGTCAGGATCCTGAATCAGTAAAGCTCCGTTACCGCGATGCACGCATGATTGAGGCCAGTTATAATATCCGCGCCTATCCAACATTTCTTTATTTCAATCCGGACGGACGGTTGGTACACCGTACGGAGGGATCCACCAGAAATGCCGCAGAGTTTATATTAAATACAAAAAATGCGATGAACCCGGAAACGCAATATTTCACGATGATTGAAAAATTCAGATCGGGAGGCCGCGATACGGTTATGATGGAATCACTGATTGGTCTGGCGGTTCAGAACGAGAATGGATTGCTGGCTGATTCCGTGATCAGGGTCTGGTTACCGCTGATCAAAAACGTTTATACGACAGATCGCCTGCAGATGATTTCTCAAATTGCTATTCAGCCGGGAACACCGGAATTTGATTTATTCTATTATCATGCCGAAAACATAGACCGCCTCTTCAAACCGGGCTATGCTGAAAACGTTGTCATGAATGCAGTGATACAACACAACCAGTCAATCCTTACAGCTTTTAATGACTCCACTTATTCACCGGACTGGAATAAAATACGCATGGAAATCAGCGCTCAATACGGAGATGCTTTAGCCCACCAGATTGTCACATCGGTCAAACCGGTTTATTATAAAAGAAATAAACACTGGGATCTGTACATTAAAAATCTACTACCTTTTCTGAAAGAATACGAAGCCAAACTCGACCCGGTTGATTTAAATAATGGAGCCTGGGATATTTTTCAGTATAGTAGCAACACGGAAGATTTAAATTATGGACTTTCTCTTAGTGAGCGTAGTATGAATTCTCAGGAAAACAACCCGACTTTCATGGATACCTATGCAAATCTGCTATATAAACTGGGGCGGAAAACAGAGGCCATTGCCAAAGAGACAGAAGCTATGAATCTCACGGAACCTTCGGACAGACCAAGCTATCAGGAGACGCTGGACAAGATGAAATCCGGGGCGAAAACATGGGAGTAGAAGGCCTAAAGCTGAGAGCCCAAATCCGGAATAAAGAAAAAGAAAACAAAGTTTGATCTGCACAAAAAAGAATTATTGGACGGCCACCTACAGGTGGCTGTCTTTTTTTATTATCTCCGTCCGTGCATCTGGTAAGAAAGGGGATAGGCATTCACAATCAAAACGGGCTTCGCTGAATCCAGAGGAGGATGGAGTTCGAACTTGCCGATATACATAAAATCGATATTCGTATCTGTGTTTACTTTTAGATTTTTCATGAACTGATAAAAAGAATCTTCCTTACGGGGCATGCGTTTGTGAAATTCTATGGAAGACATAAACACAAGATCTTCTCCCGCATGAAATTTTGTATCTATTGTCAGATTTCTGTTTGTTACAGAATCAACGTGAACCCGGATATGATTCAGGTAATGAGATGAGAGAAATTCCCCGATTTTCTTCTGATATTCTGATAAGACAGCATCTTTGGCCGGTTTGGTTGATGCCGATATGTATTGAGATTTGAAACGATCAACCAGAATGTTAATGGCTGATTCGCTTCTTTCATGATATGACGCCGTCTTTTTATCACTTTGATCTGAACAACCTCCTGCGATCAGGATTGCTATGGCGAGAAACCTTTTCACCTAAAATATACTTGGAATATCGTGCCAGGCCAACGGAGTGGGGCCTCGTAAATTATTGCATCGCTGTGCTGCTGCCGACAGGTGATGACAAAACAATGGCAGTTACTTCAATATTGACGTTTATGCCATGGGAGGCGCTTGGGTTACGAACGATGAGGTAACATGACCCATCCAGAAAATCCTTTACAGATACGGCGCCGGAAACAAAAGGCTCCCTGGAATCATTCATCAGGAAACTGGCAGCGTGTCGCCTGTTGATATATTTGTGCAATTCGAGCGGATTTGTCATCAGGTAAACATCGCAGGTGCCTGTTCCGGCGGGAACGAGTATTGAGCCATTGTTTGGAATGCCGAGGTCAGGATCCACCAGTTTTACCAACTGTCCGGTCAAATCATTGTTCGAAAACTCCCCGTGACCGGATTTGGTTATAATAGTGTAAAACCACTCAACGGTATTGGCAGGCAGATTGACCTGCAGAACCTCGTGCGAACTTTTATCATTTGCGCTGACATTGCTTTTTAAATAAAAGGACTGTTGAGAAAGAAGGGGGATTACCATGAAGTCCTTTTTGACAGCCTGGGCTCCGGATTGCAGAGTCGCGGAAAGAACCAGTAAGGTCAGGAGGGGGTTTTTCATCGACTGAAGGATTTGTGGTAATAACGCGGATTACGGGCAAGTATTATATCGATGAATACTTGTGGCATGGAAGTTTTATGGATCGTCTTTTCTTTTTTCCAATCTTTGCAGCTATAAGTCTGAAAATATCATATGGGAAAGATTATACTACATCTGCATATCACACCGGATGGATTTTGTGATCACCGGACAGGCGTTGTAAATATTGAAATGATGAAGTCTGTGAATGAACTACTCAAATCGGTTAACAGGGCCATCTTCGGACGAAAAACTTATCATCTTTTCGAAAGCTACTGGCCAATGGTATGGAAGGAGAAAAAGGGATCAGAAGAAGACATTATATTTTCCGGATTGATGGAGGATATGGAAAAAATTGTATTCTCGAAAACACTGGCTCATACCGAATGGAAAAATTCCAGGATCATAAAAGAACTGAACAAACAGGAAATTCTGGAAATTAAAAGTCAGTCTGATAAAGATATCATCGTATTTGGAAGTCCCGGTCTGGCCAGTCAGCTGATCGAACTCGATCTCGTGGATGATTATTATTTTCTGGTTCAGCCATTTGTTGCTGCCGGAGGACCGCGACTGTTTCACTCGCAACCAGACTCCAAACGGAAATTAGAATTTAAAAATTTACAAAGATTTGAATCGGGAGTTGTTATTCTGCATTATAGTTTCCAATGAGTTCCGGGCATGGCCATTTGGTGCTTCCAAAATTCTCATACATAATCAATTGTAAAGTGGTGGCCCATCAGCAAACGGAGTAATCTCTTCAAACCTGATATGTGGCTAAGGGTATAGCCGATTCGCCTGTCAGATTATTTTTGTATAAGCGAGGTGAGCGGCCATCGCAGGTTATTGAACTCCATCAGATCTGCTTTCACACTGCCGATTTTGATCAATGCCTGAACACGCAGGGGAATATGATTCAGATCGTCGCTGACCCATACGGTCATTTTTTCGCCGGTTTCAAACATGCTGCCTTTGATCAGCAGTGGTTTTATTTTGATGGCGTGAAATTTTCCGTATCTGGTATTGATGATTTCCCTTCCCATATATCGAACATAGGAATTATATAACTGGTTGTCGAGAAAGAGCTGGAATCCAACTTTGTCACCCACCTTCACATGATTTACATTCAGATTCCGGACATAGTACACGGCGCCCAGTACATCCTGCACACAGCCTGGAACCTTAAAGACTCCACTGTCGGTGATAGCGGTTTGAATATCGCGGTTGAACCGGACATTTTCATATTTTTTTGTGCTTCCCTCCACTACAGACCGGCTGAACTGATAAGAAAGCAGGGAACCTGTGTCGATATACGTTTCGTACTTGTCGCGAACCTTGTACAGGTGATCATAAAATGGAATCGTTTTGCCAAAGGCCGTAATATGATATACCGGTTTATTGCTGAGCTGTTCATATTTACAAGTGAAATTTACTGATCCTGCTTCGAAATAAACACCGGCCAGCGTGTAATAGATTTTATAAGCTGCATATTCACCGCCGGTAAATGAGGTGTTTTCTATACTGCAGCCATCTTCGTAACCAGCCGGTTTTTCAAATGCTTCAATAATTAAAAAGAATGCAAGAATCAGTAGTTTCCTCATTGGCTACAAATATCAATAATTGGTCCTGATCCTACAGAAGAATAATAGATGAGATTTTCCTGTCCGATGAATACGTCCATGGTATAACGGCAGCACAGCAGAATCTGGATCTGTAGATTGTGGTTCGAATCCACGACGGGCAATTTTTGATATGACCGGAAGAATTAACGGGGATCGTTATCTTTTGTCTTTTGTGTATAACTGAAGGGTGGACGCGATGCGATCTGATTGAGTTTTGCGATGAGTTCTTCAGAAGGCGGGATTTGAGTGCGCTGCTGAATTTCCAGCTCCTGGTATATTTTTTCCGTCTGAATATTCATTTCTGAATTCCGGTTCTTTTTAGATTTTAAAAAATGTGGGCGTGTTTTTTTCATCATAAACGGTCAACAAAACTACTATCATTTTCCGGCACGCTGCATTATTCGATTGTTAATTCTGATAGCGTAAAAAATACACCCCCTCAGGATCTCATGGCACCAATCTTATAGTCGACCACGGAGCGTAACAGTGATGCATTCCAGTCGTTCCAGTAATCAAAGGATCTGAAATGCCGAAGATCTGCCGTGTCATATATTGAGCAGGAGTGAAAGCGGGTTGCCAGACCCGTCCGCAGCCGGGGAATCAGATTCTTGCCTTTTTTTATAAGTACACCTTCACTTGTCAGAAATGCACCGGCCAGTTCAAATGTTAAACCTCCTTTGAGTAAACGGACATAGTGAATCGCCATGTCATTAAAATAAGACTGCTGAATTTGTTTGTGTATCCCGATAAACAATCTGCGAATCCTGTGGTTTCCGATTCCAAAGTGGGTATGCATGCGGATGGTGATGACCTTTCCCTGGTGGATGAATGACTGCAGAAG